>BHES01000044.1 GCA_003864575.1 Enterobacterales bacterium | reverse complement strand
GAACATTTGCTTAACACGCGAGGGAGAAAATCGCTGGGCTATCGCTCTCCGAATGAGGTATTTTTAACGCACTTACAGGCAGCTTAATGCTCCACCGTTTTGTTGCGTTTCGACTGGGAATGGGGCAGTGAGTACGGGCGGATGTGGCGCAACAACGGATCCTGCCGCGGCGGGCGTTCCCGCCTGGGACAGCAGTAAAATCTACAATACGGGCGATGCCGTCAGTTACAGCCAGCTAATATGGAAGGCAAAATACTGGACGCAAAACAACCCACCTTCGCGCAGCAGTGACCAGTGGCAACTTGTCAGTAATATCACATTGCCTTACGACAGTGCGGCCACCTATGTTCAGGGGGAAATGGCGACTTACGGCGGCCATAACTGGAAAACGAAAGTCTGGACCCAGGGAGTCACGCCCGTTGCGGGGGACAACTGGATGGATCTCGGTGCGGTCAGCTGCCCGTAAATTCTGATGTGTCATTCAACAGGGCCAGATGGCCCTGTTTTTCATCGTATTGGCAGCAGTTAATAAATGTTAAAAATACTCTATGATAAATTCATGTTTTGTCGATATGAGTTTCACTGATGATCCTAATCATTTACGCCCATCCTTATCCGCGCCATTCGCGGGCTAATCAACGTTTACTGTCGGCGATAGAAAACTTGCCTGACGTTGAAGTGCGCTCGCTGTATGACCTCTACCCCGATTTCAATATTGATATCCACGCCGAGCAAGCCGCTGTAGAACGTGCTGACCTGGTCGTCTTCCAGCATCCGATCCAGTGGTACAGCCTGCCGCCGCTGCTGAAATTGTGGATAGATAAAGTTCTGGAACATGGCTGGGCTTACGGTCATGAAGGTAATGCACTGAAGGGTAAGCACTGTCTGTGGGCAGTAACGACGGGCGGCAACGAACATCACTTTGAACTGGGTGACCATCCGGATTTCGACGTGCTGGCGCAGCCTTTGCAGGCGACCGCCGTCTATTGCGGCATGAACTGGTTGCCTTACTTTGCGGTACACAATACGTTTATTTGTGATGAGGTTGCCCTGAAAGCGGCGGGCGAAGAGTACCGCCAGCGGCTCTCTATCTGCCTGAGTCTCAAAGAAGGCTGCGTGCCGGAGGTGGGGAATGAACAACCATAATCTGATGATTGAGGGGCTGATTTACCTCGGGTCCGCAGCGCTATTTGTGCCCATCGCCGTCCGGCTGGGCCTGGGATCGGTACTCGGCTATTTGATTGCGGGTTGTATCATCGGCCCGTGGGGGTTGAAACTGGTATCCGATGCGGAGTCGATTTTGACCTTTGCTGAAATCGGCGTGGTGCTGATGTTATTCATCATTGGCCTGGAGCTGGATCCTAAACGTTTGTGGACGCTGCGCGCCTCGGTCTTTGGCGGGGGAAGTCTACAGATGGTCGGCGGCGGTCTGGTCCTTAGCCTGTTCTGTTATGTATTAGGACTCGACTGGAAAGTCGCGCTGCTGATTGGTCTGACCCTGGCACTCTCATCGACGGCTATTGCCATGCAGGCCATGAGCGAGCGTAGCCTAACGCCTTCGCCTATTGGTCGCAGTGCGTTTGCGGTCCTGCTGTTTCAGGATATCGCCGCGATCCCGCTGGTGGCGATGATCCCGTTGTTGGCCAGTACCGGCGAAGCCACGACGCTGACGAGTTTTGGTTCCTCTGCGGCGAAAGTCGTGGGCGCATTGGTGATCGTTATTTTGTTAGGCCGCTACGTGACCCGGCCTTTGCTGCACTTTGTGGCGCGATCGGGGATGCGCGAAGTGTTTAGCGCCGTGGCGCTATTTCTGGTATTCGGTTTCGGTATTTTGCTCGAAATGGCCGGCTTGTCGATGGCGATGGGGGCGTTTCTGGCGGGCGTGATGCTGGCGAGTTCTGAGTATCGTCATGCGCTGGAAAGTGATATCCAGCCGTTTAAAGGGTTACTGTTGGGGCTGTTCTTTATCGGCGTGGGTATGTCTATCGACTTCGGTACGTTGATTCATCAGCCCTTGCTGATTGCCACATTGCTGGTCGGTTTTATGGCGCTAAAAGCGGCGCTGCTCTGGCTGGTTGCACCCTGGCTTGGGGTGCCAAAGAAACAGCGCGGGCTGTTTGCCATATTAATCGGACAGGGCAGTGAGTTTGCTTTTGTGATTTTCAGCGCCGCTCAACTGGCGGGCGTGTTGCCGCCGGAGTGGGCGAAAGCGCTGACGCTGGCCGTCGCACTTTCTATGGCGATCACGCCGTTGCTATTGGTGCTGGCTGCACGCCTTGAGCGTAATCAGCCGAAAGATGACCGGCCACAGGACACTATTGATGACGAAAATGCCTCGGTGATCATTGCTGGTTTCGGGCGTTTTGGTCAGATTGCCGGCCGTTTATTACTGGCGAATAACGTGCATACCGTGGTTTTGGATCACGACCCGGACCATATCGAAACGCTGCGTAAATTTGGCACCAAAGTCTTCTACGGCGACGCGACGCGGGTGGATTTGCTCGAATCCGCCGGGGCGGCGCATGCGAAAGTGCTGATTAATGCCATCGACGACGTGGAGGCTAACCTGCAATTGACGGCGCTGGCGAAGGAGCATTTCCCTCACCTGAAAATTATCGCCCGCGCCCGCGATGTGGATCACTGGTATCAGTTGCGCCAGTTAGGCGTTGAAGCGCCAGAGCGCGAAACTTTTGAAGGTTCATTACGCGTGGGGCGTGAAACGTTGGAACATCTCGGGCTGGATGCCTATGAAGCCCGTGAAAAGGCCGATCTGTTCCGCCACTACAATATGAAAATGCTGGAATCAACGCTCGAGAATTACGAAGACACCGAGTTCCGCATAGCCAGTATGCAACGCGCTAAAGATATGCTCAGCACGGCTATCGGACAGGATCAGGAGCGTCTGGCTTCAAGTCAGCAGAAAGGCTGGCGCGGCAGTATTGACGGCAAAGCCCCGGAAGAGGATGTCATTGAAGCTAAGGGGTAAGCAGGGACGCGAAGTGAGAGTTTGGCGGGCGGTTGCGAAAGCATCGCCCGTTTTTTATGGTACTGCGGGGAACGAAAGAGCGCGCGCTTAGCTCAGCGCCACTTTGATCCCTAAACCAATCAGCACGCCACCGAGTAGTTTATCGATAATTTTCTGCGCTTTTGCCAGGCCGCGACGCACGGGTGCGCTCTGGATCAGCAATGCCAATAGGGGCCACCAGACCACAGACAGACCGACGATGATCGACGCGTACCACAGTTTCTCACCGAGGCTGGAGTTAACTTGTAAGACTTGCGTGAACATCGCCAGGAAGAACAACGTCGCTTTGGGATTTAGCAGATTGCACAAATAACCCTGCACAAAGGCGGTGCGCAGCTTAACTGATTTCTGCTCCAGCCCATCCAGATTCATCTTGCTGTTGGTGCGCGAGAACAGAGCCTGAATGCCGACCCAAATCAGATAAACCGCACCGACGTATTTCAGCAGGTTAAATAACCAGGGGGTCGTGGTGATCACCACGGCAAGACCCGCGACGCAGTACGACATATGGGTGATCACGCCGCAAATTACGCCAAGCGAGGTGGTCAGGGCTGCCATGCGCGGATAGCGTGCGGCATTTTTGATCACCAGAAAGAAGTCCGGGCCGGGGGATAGCATGCCCAGAAAGGCAATACTGGCAACAAACAGGGAGGTTTCAAGCATGAAAGTAACCGTCGTCAATGTTCAGAACGAAATAAGGCGGCATGATACGCCAATCTTGACCGTCGCGAACCACACTTCCCGGATTTTTTTACCGCTTGTTTGATTGAGGCACTGGACGCTATGCAAGTCTCTATTACCGAAAGCCCCGCCATCAGCTATCAGCGTGAAATTACCCGCCTGTGTATTGAATGCGCACTGATGCTTTTGCAGCACGGCGCGGAAAGTATGCTGGTGGAACAGTTGTCGGCGCGCCTTGGGTTGGCGCTTGGCATGGACAGTGTTGAAAGCTCGATTTCTGCCAACGCCGTGGTGCTGAGTACTGTCAGCCATGGGCACTGCCTGACTTCAACGCGTAAAAATACCGATCGCGGGATCAACATGCAGGTGGTTACCGAGGTGCAGCATATTGTGATCATGGCCGAGCATCACCTGCTCGACAGTACTCTGGTGGCAAAACGGCTGAAAAAAATAAAGCCGCTGCGTTATCCGCGCTGGCTGATGATTGTGATGGTGGCGCTCTCCTGTGCCTGTTTCTGCAAGCTCAACGGCGGTGATTGGGATGCCTGTCTGGTGACGCTGCTCGCCAGCGGGGTGGCAATGGCGGTGCGCCAGACGTTGACAACTTGGCAGGTACACCCGCTGCTTAACTTCTGCTGTACTGCGTTTGTCGCGACGTCTATTTCTGGCTTATTACTCAAACTTCTGTGGTTCAGCCATGCGTCGAGCGTGGCGATGGCCGCCAGCGTGTTACTGCTGGTTCCCGGTTTCCCGCTGATTAACGCGGTGGCCGACATGTTCAAAGGCCATGTTAATACCGGTCTGGCGCGTTGGACGATGGCCAGTTTACTGACGCTCGCGACTTGTATTGGCGTGGTTATGGCAATGTCATTGTGGGGATTACAGGGATGGGAATGAGTCTGATATGGGCGTTGATTCAGGATATGCTGCTGGCGGCGGTGCCTGCATTGGGCTTTGCCATGGTATTTAACGTCCCACCCCGCGCACTGCGCTACTGCGCCTTACTGGGGGCACTCGGGCACGGCTCACGTATGCTGATCATGTCTGCAGGGTTCAATGTCGAATGGGCTTCGCTACTGGCCGCTATACTGGTAGGAGTGATTGGTATTTACTGGTCGCGATGGTTGCTGGCACATCCAAAAGTCTTTACCGTCGCAGCGGTGATCCCGATGTTCCCCGGAATTTCGGCCTATACCGCCATGATCTCCGTTGTGGAAATTTCACATCTGGGCTACAGCGAAGTGCTGATGGCCAGCGTCATCACTAATTTTTTAAAGGCCAGCTTTATTGTCGGCGCGCTTTCAATCGGTTTATCACTTCCCGGGCTTTGGCTGTACCGTAAACGCCCCAGCGTGTAAGCCGTACTGTACAAGGCATAATCAGCGCGAATGACCTTAGGTCAATATCTCGCCTTATGACAAATATTCATCTGTTATATCGTGCATTTTCGGTTCTTTTTGAAACTTTAATAAGGATAAACCGCACAATGCTAAGAGCCCTCTTATATCTGCGTGCCGTGTGATTATCCCTATCGACGGCTCGAAGGGCTTTCCGTATAGTGGCAGCACTTTTTCGGGTCACGTTTAATTACCTCTTCTACACAGGGCTTCACAATGATTATCAGCCTGATCGCCGCATTGGCCACGGATCGCGTTATTGGCATGGAAAACGCCATGCCTTGGCATTTACCGGCTGACCTGGCTTGGTTTAAGCGCAACACGCTGAACAAACCGGTCATCATGGGACGTAAAACCTTCGAATCTATTGGCCGTCCTTTACCTGGCCGTTTAAATATTGTCATCAGTTCAAATCCCGGTACTCACGATGGTGTGACCTGGGTGAACTCCGTTGACGCGGCGGTTGCTGCTGCGGGCGACGTTGAGGAAGTGATGGTGATGGGTGGCGGGCGCGTTTATGAACAGTTTCTGGACCGCGCAGACCGCTTGTACCTGACGCACATTGATGCTGAAGTCGAAGGGGACACACAATTCCCTGACTACGAACCTGACCAGTGGGAAAGTACGTTCAGCGAATTTCATGATGCAGACGAACAGAATTCTCACGGTTACTGTTTCGAGATTTTGGATCGCAACCGCGGTTAATACCTCGGCGCAGTTCAGCAAAAAGGCACCTGAAAAGGTGCCTTTTGTATTTTCAGCACAAGGAAGATTCGCTCAGGATGCCGCAGGGGCCTGGGTCTGCTCTTTTTCACTATGCCGACTGGAAGGCTGGGTAAACCAGGTTTTATCTTCCCAGCGGATCATCGTCAGTAGGCCACCCCAGCAGCAGCCGGTATCCAGCGCATAAATCCCTTCTGGCGCGCCTTTACCCTCAAGCGAAGCCCAATGACCGAAAGCGATGCTGTAACCTGCTTCGAGGATCGGGCTTTCCAGATCAAACCACGGCTTTAGCGGGCGCGGCGCATTTTCCGGTGTGTCCTTACAGATCATATCCAACTGACCGTTCGGGAAGCAGTAGCGCATGCGGGTGAGGGCATTGGTGCTAAACCGCAGTCGGGCCAGACCGCCCAGTTCTGGTGACCAGTTATTCGGCATATCACCGTACATGGCATCCAGGAAAAGCGGGTAGGTGTCGCTGCTCAATACCGCTTCTACTTCGCGCGCGCAAAGCTGAGCGGTTTCCAGGTCCCATTGCGGTGTAACGCCCGCGTGAGCCATCACCAGCTTGAGCTCCTCGTCAACCTGCAGGATCGGCTGGCGCCTCAGCCAGTTGATCAGCTCGTCAGCATCTTCAGCTTCAAGCAGCGGTTTGAGACGATCTTTAGGTTTGTTGAAACTGATGCCCGCGTAAATGGCCAGCAAGTGTAGGTCGTGATTGCCCAGCACCATGCGCACAGAATCACCTAACCCACTGACATAACGCAGGACTTCCAGTGAGTCTGGACCACGTGCGACTAAATCGCCCGTCAGCCATAAACAATCTTGCTGCGGATCAAAAGCTGCCTGCGCCAATAGCGCTTTGAGTTCATCGATACAGCCGTGAACGTCACCAATCAGATATGTCGACATGAGGGTTAATTTATCAGCGTTGGGATAGCGAGGCGAAAAACAGGAATGGGTACGCGGAACGCTTCACCGTTCTCTGCAACCATTTCGTAATGACCTTCCATTGTACCCAGCGGCGTATCAAGAACGGCACCGCTGGTGTAGTGAAATTCATTACCGGGCAGAATCAGGGGCTGCTGGCCCACGACACCTTCACCCTGAACTTCAGTCTGTCGTGCGTTACTGTTGGTTATCAACCAGTAGCGGCGGAGCAACTGCACGTTGAAACGCCCCAGATTGCGAATGGTAATGGTGTAGGCGAAGACATAACGCTCTTCTTCCGGTATCGACTGTGACTCTATGTAGATACTTTGCACCTGAATACTGACGCGGGGTGAATCAAGCATAGCGTTACTCCTTATCCCCTTCTTCCTTCGGGCCGCAGGTACGTTGACTACGCCTTCCTGCGACCCAAATGATTTTGGGTATATGAAATGATTATTCCGGCTTTTTCGGCCGGGTCGATAACCAGTTAGCGAGTTTGCAGTATTGCTCAACAGAGATGTTTTCTGCACGCATCTGCAAATCCAGACCTAACTCGGTCATCTGCTCTGGCGTGAACAAGTGGCCCAGGCTGTTACGAACTGTTTTACGGCGCTGGTTGAAAGCGTCCGTGGTCAGGCGGCTCAGAATGCGGATGTCATCGACCGGATACGGAATGTTCGCATGCGGGATCAAACGTACCACGGCGGAGTCCACTTTAGGGGCTGGGGTAAAGGATTCCGGCGGGACTTCAAGTACCGGAATAATGTTGCAGTAGTACTGCGCCATGACGGTCAGACGACCGAATGCTTTACTGTTAGGGCCAGCAACCAGACGGTTAACCACTTCTTTCTGCAACATAAAATGCATGTCGCTGATGGCATTCGTATAGAGGAACAGATGGAACATCAGTGGCGTGGAAATATTATACGGCAGGTTGCCGAACACGCGCAGTGGCTGGCCCAGCTCTCGGGAAAGCTCACCGAAATCCACTTTCATGGCGTCGGACTGAATGACCCGCAGTTTACCGAGCATCTTTGGATTGGTTTCCAGACGCGCCGCTAAATCACGGTCAAGTTCGATGACGGTCATGCTGTCAAGACGTGAAGCTACTGGCTCAGTCAACGCTGCCAGACCGGGACCGATCTCAACGACTGCCTGACCTGGCATAGGATGAATGGCCGATACAATGCTGTCGATAACAAACTGATCGGTTAAAAAGTTTTGCCCAAAACGTTTACGGGCAAAGTGGCCTTGGTGTACACGATTATTCATTGTAGTTATTTATCATTACTGGTGTTTGCCATGCGAATGGCGAGATTTATTGCTGTCTTGAAACTGCCTGCATCGGCGGTGCCGGTAGCAGCAAGTTCAAGGGCGGTGCCGTGATCAACGGAGGTCCGGATAAAGGGCAGGCCGAGTGTGATATTCACTGCGCGGCCGAATCCCTGATATTTTAGCACCGGAAGGCCCTGATCGTGATACATCGATAATACGGCGTCAGCGTGTTGCAGATATTTTGGCTGGAAAAGCGTGTCTGCAGGCAGCGGGCCGATGAGGCTCATGCCTTGTTGACGCAGTTCTTCCAGTGCAGGAATGATGGTATCGATCTCTTCATGCCCCATGTGACCGCCTTCACCTGCGTGAGGATTGAGGCCACAGACATAAATTTGCGGATCGTTGATGCCAAATTTAGTTTTCAAATCATGGTGCAAAATGGTGATCACTTCGTGCAGACACTGACGGTCGATCGCCGCAGGTACGGCTGACAGTGGCAGATGCGTGGTCGCCAGTGCAACGCGTAACTCTTCGGTTGCTAACATCATCACGACGCGATCGCAGTGGCTGCGATCGGCAAAGAACTCTGTGTGTCCGATGAACGGGATCCCGGCGTCATTGATAATGCTTTTTTGTACCGGACCGGTCACCAGTGCCGCAAATTCGCCGCAAATAGCACCGTCGCAGGCACGTGTCAGCGTTTCTACCACATAGGCACTGTTGGCGACATCCAGCTTACCCGGAGTCACCGCCACGGCCGTTTTAACCGGCAATACGGTCAGCGTACCGGCAGCCTGAGGCTGTGGTGGAACGCCTGCCTGATAGTCACGCAACTGAACGTCCAGTCCCAAAATGCGGGCCCGTTCACGTAACAAAGCCGGATCGGCACAGACTACTAACTCAACAGGCCATGCCTGCTGAGCCAGCGCCAGTACCAAATCCGGCCCAACCCCGGCTGGCTCGCCGGGGGTGATGACCACAGATTTCGTCACGGAAGTATTATTTTCCATTGCCGTCCATAATTTTTACGTACGCATTGGCACGCTGTTCCTGCATCCAGGTTTGTGCTTCTTCCGAGAATTTACGGTTGAATAACATCCGGTATGCACGTTCTTTCTGTGCTGCGTCAGTTTTATCAACCTGACGGGTATCGAGCAGTTCAATCAGGTGCCAACCAAAGGCGGAGTGAACCGGCGCACTGAGCTGACCTTTTTTCATGTTGAGCAACGCGTCACGGAACGCAGGGTCATACATATCAGGAGAAGCCCAACCTAAATCGCCGCCCTGATTGGCAGAACCGGGATCCTGGGAAAGCTGTTTCGCTTCGTCAGCAAAGTTGGCTTTGCCACTGCGGATATCAGCAGCAACTTGCTCCAGTTTCGCTTTCGCTTGGTCGTCAGTCATCACGACGGATGGCTTCAGTAAGATATGGCGCGCATGAACTTCGGTCACCGAGACAGTTTTGTTGTCGCCGCGGATATCGTTGACTTTAAGAATATGGAAACCCACACCGGAGCGGATAGGGCCGATGATCTGGCCTTTCTGCGCAGAACTCAGAGCCTGAGCAAACAGTGAAGGCAGTTCCTGAAGTTTGCCCCAACCCATATTGCCGCCTTTCAGCGCCTGTGAGTCAGCGGAGTAGGTGATCGCCATTTTGCCAAAATCAGCACCGTTGTTGAGTTCACCGACCACTTTTTTAGCCAGAGCTTCAGTGGTATCTACCTGATCCTGCGTCGGGTTTTCTGGCAGAGGCAATAGGATGTGGCTGAGGTTGAATTCAGCACTGCCGCCATTTTGCGCCCCGACCTGCTTCGCCAGCGTATCGACTTCCTGAGGAAGTACGGTCACGCGACGACGGACTTCGCTGTTACGCACTTCGCTGATCATCATCTCTTTGCGAATCTGCGCACGGTAAGTGTTGTAGTTCAGACCGTCATAGGCCAGACGACTACGCAGCTGATCGACGGTCATTTTATTTTGACCGGCAATGCCAGTAATAGCTTTATCGACGTCTTCATCCGTCAGCTTGATGCCCATTTTAGTGGCCATCTGCAATTGGATGTTGTCCATAATCAGACGATCGAGGATCTGATGGCGCAGTGTAGCGTCATCAGGTAGTTGCTGATTGGCCTCTTTTGCCTGTTGCTTCACTGACTGCATCAGACTTGTGACATCGCTTTCCAGGACCACGCCGTTATCAACCACGGCGGCCACTTTATCAACCTCTTGAGGGGCTGCGAACGCGGTGCTGGCACAAAGCGTTACGCCGAGGAGAAGTGTTCTCCAGTTCTTCATACTTTTTCCATTTGTTTAATCCGCAATTGCGGATGCAAGTTCACTGAGTTCAACATATCGTTGGGCTTAGAAAGCACGTTGATAAGGCAGTATGCCGCTGGCCAACATTTCATTGGTCCCGAGGCTATGATTGTTGCTCAGGCCCCGAAGTTCAATATTGAATGAAATCTTGTTGTCGTAAACACTCTGCGACGATGTCGTGTTGTAGGTGGTGATTTTACGTTCATAACCTAAGTTAACCGCCCAACAGCAGGTATTGTATTGCAAGCCTAACAGTTGATCAGCCGGTTGCTGTGCTTTGGTATCGTAATAGTAAGCGCCGACAATCGCCCAACGGTCAGCGATAGGCCAGCTGGCAATCCCACCAATCTGTGAAATCCCTTGTTGGTATCCTGGGTTCGTCACCTGAGGCAACGTAGCCTGAATATACTCGGGACTGGCATAACGGTAGCTCAACTGCACCATTCTCTCTGAATCAGCGCGATATTCCAGTACGGCATCGCCGAGCGCCAGAGCGTCAAGACGCGTATCATATTGCGCACCTCCACGGATCCCCCAGAAGTCATTGATTTTATAATAGGAATCCCCGGCCCACACCAGGCTGCCGGTATCATCGTTCTTATCTAAAACACTGTTCTGGTCGCCGGTACGCGGTGGCGTAAAGTAGTAAATCTGTCCGAGAGAGGCGTTAAAGCGCTCGACCAGACCGTCATCATAAATACGGGTTGTCAGCCCGCTGGCCACCTGATTGGCGGAAGCGATACGATCGAGCCCGCTGTAACTTTTATCACGGAACAGCCCGGTATAGTCAGACTGCAATAACGTCGAGTCATAGGTATTAATGGCGCTTTGATCACGATATGGGATGTAAAGGTACTGAGCCCGTGGCTCGAGAGTTTGTGTGAAGGCCTTATCCCAATCCATGGTGCGTTCAAACACCATTTTGCCGTCACTTTTAAACTCCGGCATGGTCCGGTTAACCGAACTTTGCAGCTTGGTATCAGGGTTGGCAACGTAGTAGGCATCAGGAATGTCCTGCTGGTAATGCGTTGTCATCAATTTAACTTCATTGTCCAAACTACCCAGGCTATTGCTCAACGGCAGGCTAATAGTGGGCTCTAAATGTACTCGTACTGCATTGGGTTGATCCGGGTTAACGTTGGTAAAGTTAACTGCCTGACCATAAACATGAACATCAAATGGGCCGACATCATTTTTATAATAATTGACGTCGAACTGCGGCATCGCGCGATAAACGTTGCCGGTGTCATAACCACTGAATATCTGGAACTGTTTGCTGGCTAAGGTCGCATCCCAGTTTTCATTCGCGTAGCCGACGCTGAATTTCTGTGCTGCGTAGCCATCGGTGGTCGAGCCATATTTTGAATCAAAATCGGTGAAATAGTACGGGTCACTGACCTTGGTGTAGTCGACGTTGAAACGCCACACTTTATCCACCACGCCCGAGTGCGCCCAGTAGTACATCCAGCGCTTGGTTTGGTCACTGGTGCGGCCTTGCTCTTTAACGTACTCATCGTCGATTTTCTTATCGTCACCGAGGTAATCAAACTCCATCATCCCTGCGCCGGCTACGGTCAGGTAACGGAATTCATTCTGCAATTGCAGACCACGGTTACTCATATAATTCGGGGTGATGGTCGCATCGTAGTTTGGTGCAATGTTCCAGTAGTAGGGAACGGTGACACCAAAACCATTATTGCTGCTGTAGTTGGCGTTCGGGATCAGGAAGCCGGAGCGACGTTTATTACCAATAGGCAACTGCATATAAGGGCTGTAAAACACCGGCACCGGACCAATGTGGAAACGGGCGTTCCAGATTTCAGCCACTTCTTCCTGACGATCTTGGATGATCTGCGAGCCAACGACGCTCCAGCTATTATCACCGGGCAGACAGGACGTGAAGGTCCCATTATCAAGAATGGTGTAGCGATTGTTGTCGCGCTGCTTCATTTTGTCAGCAACGCCGCGACCCTGGCGGCCCACCATCTGATAGTCGCCGTTTTCTACGTCGGTATCTTTAGTCGTCAGGTTTGAGAAAGCTTTCGGGCCGTTCAGTTTAATCTGATTATCGTTATATTTAACGTTGCCGGTCGCCGTAACGGTGCGTGTCGGTGTGATCTGGCCAGGGTTCGCGATCTGATTCAGCTGAACCTGGTCGGCATCCAGGGAAGCATTCCCCTGTTCGACATTTACTTTTCCGCTGAACAGGGCGTTATCCGGATAATTTCCGGTGGCCTGGTCAGCTTGAATATGGACGGGAAGTTTATTCGGGTCGCCGGTGACCAGCGGTTTATCATAGGTTGGAACGCCGAGCAGACATTGCGCAGCGAGATCGGCGAAAGCCCCATGGCTATACAGGGCCGTCCAGATTGTGGTGGCCAGCAGCGTGGGGAAGCGTGTTTTCAGACGTCTGTTTTTCATACGTAAAATGGTGTTCCGTCATCAGAGGCATCATGCCGGCAAACGGTCAGAGACTATATCACTCGTCATCGTTGCGCTAGTGTTAAATCCAACCGGTAAACGTTGTCGCCGTTAGGCACAACGGTAAATGCCGGTTATGATAAAGCAATTTTTCGACGACGCCATGGTGAATTGAGGAGTATATGCAGTATTGGGGAAAGCTGCTCGGTCTTATACTGGGCTTAATGTCCGGCGTAGGGTTCTGGGGAATCGTAATAGGACTGCTGGTTGGGCATATGTTCGACAAGGCGCGCTCAGTTAAGAGTCGCGGTTATTTTGCCGATCAGCAGACAAGACAAACACTTTTTTTCCGCACCACTTTTGAGGTGATGGGACATTTAACTAAATCAAAAGGGAGAGTGACCGAGGCCGATATTCAAATTGCCAGCCTGTATATGGACCGCATGCAGCTGCACGGTGAGAACCGTAATGCGGCCCAGCGTGCGTTTCAAATAGGCAAAGAAGCGAGTTATCCGTTGCGCGAGAAAATGCGTGAATTACGGGGTATCTGCTTTGGGCGTTTTGACTTAATCCGGACTTTTCTGGAAATTCAAATTCAGGCCGCGTTTGCCGACGGCTCGTTGCACCCCAATGAGCGTCAGGTGTTGTATGTCATCGCTGAAGAACTGGGGATTTCACGCCAGCAGTTTGATCAGTTCCTCAGCATGATGGAAGGGGGACAGCAATTTGGCGGCGGGCAGCAGGGCCAGTATTCGCAGGGCGGTTATCGCCAGGCGCCGCAAGGTCCGACGCTGGCTGATGCGTGCAAAGTGCTGGGCGTTAGCCCATCCGATGATGGCACCACCATCAAACGCGCCTACCGTAAATTGATGAGTGAACACCACCCGGACAAACTGGTGGCGAAAGGCTTGCCACCAGAAATGATGGAAATGGCCAAAGAAAAAGCGCAGTCGATTCAGGCCGCGTATGATCTGATCAAGAAAGAAAAGGGCTTTAAATAGCCCTTTCCTCGAGTCAGGAAAAAACAAAGGCGCTGAATTCAGCGCCTTTTTCGTTCTATTTTTTATTAAACGGATATTAAAAATCTGGTTCGCAGTTGAACACTAACGGCTTATCGGTGATCGGATGATAGAACGACAGCTCCTGCGCATGCAGCTGTAGACGGGGAACCATCACCAGTGCGTCATATGGCGCATAAAACTTATCCCCCAGAATCGGGTGCCCAAGGGCCAGCAGGTGCACGCGCAGCTGATGGGAACGTCCGGTAATCGGTCGCAGCCTGACCCGCGTCGTGCCGTCATCGTCCCATGACATCACTTCATACTGTGTCAGCGCTTTTTTGCCGGTTTCGTGGCAGACCTTCTGTTTTGGCCGGTTTGGATAGTCGCAAATCAACGGCAAATCGATGATGCCGTAATCTTCGGCCATATGTCCCCACACCCGCGCGATATAAACCTTTTTAGTTTCACGCTCGCGGAACTGGCGTTTAAGCTCGCGTTCAGCCTCTTTCGTCAGCGCGGTCACCATGACGCCGCTGGTGGACATATCCAGACGGTGGACCGATTCGGCCCCGGGGAAATCGCGCTGGATGCGCGTCATCAGGCTGTCCTGATGTTCTGCCGCTTTACCCGGCACCGACAGCAATCCGCTGGGTTTATTGAGCACCATGATGTGTTCATCCTGAAACAACACCTGCAACCAGGGATCGGTTGGCGGATGGTAATCCTCTAGGGGACGGGTATTGGACGGCTGATACGGCGCGGGCTGGTTTTCACTCATAGCGGATTTCACGAGTCTGTTGTCATCAAAGTGAGAAAAGAGAGGCAGGGGAAACCTGCCTCTGTGCTGACATTACTGATGGCTAACGACGACCAGACGAATAGCGTCCAGACGCCAGCTGGCCTCATTCAGATTCGCCAGAACCTGTGTACGATTTGATTCTACCGCTTCCAGCTCGTCATCACGAATGTTTGGGTTGACCTCTTTCAGCGCTTTCAGACGCGCCAGCTCTTTACTGAGCTGAATATCGGCTTCAACTTTCGCCGCTTCAATCAGCACGCGGGCTTCGTCGGCAATCTGCGGTTCAGCCCGTTGCAGCATGGTATGAACGTCAGCTTGCACCGCATTCACCAGTTTACTGGAGTTATGACGGTTGATGGCATTGAGCTGGCGGTTAAAGCTCTCAAACTCGACCTGAGCCGCCAGATTGGTACCTTTGCTGTCAATTAACATACGTACCGGCGTAGGTGGCAGGAAGCGGGTCAGTTGCAGATGTTTAGGCGCCTGACACTCCACCACGTAAATCAGCTCTGCCAACAGCGTGCCGACCGGCAAGGCTTTATTTTTCAGAATGGAAACCGCACAGCTGCCGGTATCGCCGGAGAGGATCAGGTCCAGACCATTGCGCACAATCGGGTGTTCCCAACTGATGAACTGTGTATCTTCACGGGACAGCGCCTGCTCACGGTTGAATGTTACGGTGCAACCGTCTTCCGGCAGGCCCGGAAAATCAGGTACCAGCATGTGGTCGGAAGGCGTCAGCACAATCAGGTTATCGCTGCGGTCTTCCTGATTAATGCCCACGATATCAAACAGGTTCAGGGCGAAGTTCACCAGATTGACGTCGTTATCCTGCTCACCGATCTCTTTCGCCAGTTGCTGCGCGGCTTCGCCACCGTTGGAGTGCATCTCCAGAAGGCGGTCACGGCCGTTTTCCAGCTCCAGCTTCAATGCATCGTGTTTACTGCGGCACTGAACGATGAACTCGTCCAGACCTTCCTGCTCATTAGGCGTGGCGAGGAAGGCAATCAACGGCTCATAAGCACTGTCATAGATTGTGCGTCCGGTCGGGCAGGTATGTTCGAAAGCGTCGAGCCCTTCGTTAAACCAGCGCACCAGCACCGCCTGCGCGGTCTGCTCAAGGTAAGGCACCATGATGTCGATATCATTGAGCTGACCGATGCGGTCCAGACGCCCGATGCGTTGCTCGAGCAAATCAGGGTTAAACGGCAGATCAAACATCACCATCTTGCTGGCGAACTGGAAGTTACGGCCTTCAGAGCCGATTTCAGAACACAGCAGCACCTGCGCGCCATCTTCCTGCGAGGCGAAATAAGCCGCCGCGCGGTCACGTTCAATAATCGACAAACCTTCGTGGAATACCGCGGCGCGAATAGCTTCACGCTCACGCAGAACTTGCTCCAGCTGCAATGCCGTCGCGGCTTTGGCGCAGATCACCAGAACCTTCTCGTCGCGGTTGCTGGTCAGATAACCGAGCAGCCATTCGACACGCGGGTCGAAGTTCCACCAGGTGGCGTTGTCGCCTTCGAATTCCTGATAAATCTGCTCCGGGTAAAGCATGTCTAACGCACGGGCTTCCATGGTTTTCTTCGCGCCCATGATGCCGGACACTTTGATCGCCGTCTGATACTGAGTCGGCAGAGGGAGTTTCACCGCATGAAGATGGCGGTCAGGGAAACCTTTTACTCCGTTACGCGTGTTACGAAACAGCACGCGGCTGGTGCCGTGGCGGTCCATCAACATGGCGACCAACTGCTTGGCAGCGGCTTCGTCACCGCCGTTAGCGGCTTTCAGCAGTGTGTCAGTATCGGCATTGCCCACGCTTTCGCCCAGCAGCGTCAACGCTTCCTGGGTCAGTGGCTCTTTATTGATCAACAACGTGACGGCATCCGCCACCGGCTGATACTGCTGCTGTTCGTGAATAAATTCTTCGTAATCGTGGAAACGATCGGGATCAAGCAGACGCAGGCGGGCAAAGTGGCTCTGCTGGCCCAATTGTTCCGGTGTTGCGGTCAGTAACAGCACGCTTGGGATCTGCTGGGAGAGCTGTTCGATCACTTGATATTTGCGGCTCGGTGTCTCTTCGCTCCACACTAAATGATGCGCTTCATCGACAACCAGCATGTCCCATTCGGCATCAGCGAGCTGTTCCAGACGGGACTTGTTGCGGCGTACAAAGTCGAGAGAGCAAATAACCAGTTGCTCAGTTTCGAACGGGTTGGTGGCATCGTGCAGAGATTCGGCGTAGCGGTCGTCATCAAACAGGGAGAAGCGCAGGTTGAAGCGGCGCAGCATTTCGACCAGCCACTGATGTTGCAGCGTTTCAGGCACCACAATCAGCACGCGTTCGGCGCGACCGGAGAGCAGTTGTTGATGGATGATCATGCCGGCTTCAATGGTTTTACCCAGACCGACTTCATCCGCTAACAATACGCGCGGCGCATGGCGCTGGCCGACTTCGTAGGCAATGTGCAACTGATGCGGGATCAGGCTGGCGCGCATGCCGCGCAGGCCGCCGAACTCCAGGCGGAACTGCTCACGCTGATATTTACGTGCGCGAAAACGCAGGGCAAAGCGGTCCATGCGGTCAATCTGACCGGCGAACAGGCGGTCCTGCGGCTTACTGAATGTCAGTTTGCTGTCGAGCAGCACTTCGCGCATCGATACACCGGCTTCTTCGGTGTCGGTGCGGGTGCCCACATAGGTCAACAGCCCTTTGTCCTCAATGACTTCTTCAACCAGTAACTGCCAGCCTTCGTGGCAACTGATGGTATCACCGGTGTTAAACATCACGCGGGTGATCGGGGAATCATGACGGGCATACAGGCGGTTTTCACCGGTGGCGGGGAAAAGCAGGGTCACCATGCGCGTATCAATCGCGACGACAGTGCCTAAACCTAATTCGCTTTCCGTATCGCTTATCCAGCGTTGACCCAATGTAAACGGCATAATTTCTCTCTGTGTTGTTTGCTCTAAATATGGCGACTGCGAAGGCGACTGCGCAATGCTTGCTATGCCTCTGATGCTTCTCGGGCAATAGTCTTCTTTCCCCGCCAGCAGGCGCGGAGTGATTTACTGTGTGAGGATGAATCAGAATTGGGAAAGGGCGCTATGGTAAAGGAAGGTAAGCGGTTCGTCACCTGTGAATCACTGCTGCCCCTCTTTTTACTCAGAATAATCCCATCTGACCGTTAATCAGTGTAGCAAAGTCGTCGTGAAGGAAGGGCAGAATGCCGTCGGCCACCGGTTCAATCTGGCGTTCGATGTAGTGGTCGTAATCGATCGGCGAATGCCGATTTTCCAGCGGCTCCGGCCCGGCGGTGGTCATCACGTAGCTTATCCAACCGCCGTTTTGGTACTGCTTTGCACGTCCATGTTGCGCATTATAGTCATCGGCCAGCCGAGCAGCGCGCACGTGCGGCGGCACATTGCGCTCGTAATCGCTGAGCTTACGACGCAGGCGTTTGCGATAGACCAGTTGGCTGTCGAACTCGCCGTTCAGGGTTTTCGCCACATAGTCGCGGACATAATCCTGATAAGGCTGATGATGAAATACGCGGTGATAAAGTTCCTGCTGAAAAACCTGCGCCAGCGGCGTCCAGTCTGTGCGGACGGTCTCCAACCCTTTATAAATAATATGTTCGCCATCCGATCCATTAACCAGCCCGGCATAACGCTTTTTACTGCCCTGTTCTGAGCCGCGAATGGTCGGCATCAGGAAACGTTTGAAATGCGTTTCGAACTCCAGCTCCAGCGCGCTCTCCAGACCATATTCCTGCTGCAAATGCACTTTCCACCAGGCATTCACTTTCTCAACCAGTTTGCGACCAATGGCACCGGCCTCTTCTTCTGACTGCGCCCGATTGAGCCAGACGAAGGTGGAGTCGGTATCGCCATAGATCACCTGATAGCCTTCAGACTCAATCAGTTCGCGGGTCTGGCGCATAATATCGTGGCCGCGCAGGGTAATAGAAGAGGCCAGTCTTGGGTCGAAGAAGCGACATCCGCTGGAGCCAAGCACGCCATAAAAGGCGTTCATGATGATCTTCAGCGCTTGCGACAGCGGCTTATTCTTCTGTTGTTTGGCGTTTTCACGCCCCTGCCAGATTTGCTGCACAATGTCCGGCAGGCAGTGCTTAAGACGTGAGAACCGCGCCTCTCGATAACCCGGCACCGAATGCGCGTCGTCAGGCTGTTGCAGTCCGGCCACCAGCCCGACCGGGTCTATCAAAAAGGTACGGATGATCGACGGGTAGAGGCTTTTGTAATCCAGCACCAGGACTGAATCGTACAGGCCGGGGCGTGAATCCATGACAAACCCGCCAGGGCTCATCTCCTCTGGTCGTTCGCCCAGGTTGGGGGCCACGTACCCGACGCGGTGCATGCGCGGTAAATAAAGATGGGTGAATGCAGCCACTGAACCTCCGCTGCGGTCGACGGCCAGGCCGGTAACCGATGCGCGTTCCAACAGGAAGGGCATTAGCTCGGTTTTGGCAAAGATGCGCGTCACCAACTCGCAGTCTTTCAGGTTGTAATGGGCCAGCGCGGGTTTGTCTTCGCGAAAACGCTGCTCGATCTCCTCGAGCCGCTGATACGGACTGTCGCTGGCTTTGCCTTCACCCAGCAAAGTTTGCGAGACGTTTTCCAAACTGAACGACGGGAAGTTCCAGAACGCCGTTTTCAGTGCTTCAATGCCGTCAATGATCAGGCGACCAGCCGCGGCGGCAAAAAAATGCCCCTGCTTGAACCCGTGCTCTCGCCACTCCAGCTCACCGCCGCCACGGCCGAAACGTAAGGGGATGTTGTAGCGTTCGGCGTGTTTTTGCAGTACGCGCAGATCAAACTGCACTACGTTCCAGCCGATAATAACGTCGGGGTCGAAGTCGGCCAGCCACTGATTGAGTTTTTGAATCAGCAGCGGACGGCTGTCGACATATTCGAGAATGAAATCGCGTGGCGTCTGCGGGTCACCATTGGGTGGCCCGAGCATATAAACATGGCGCTGGCCGCAGCCTTCCAGACCAATGCAGTAGAGTTCGCCGTTGCCGCTGGTTTCGATATCTAACGAACACCACTTCAGCGGAGGACGGTATCCTTCAGCGGGTTTCATACGGGTATTAAGCAGAAGATTATCCGCGCCCGGTGTACCACTGAACCACACGGGGGCCGTGATATAGCGTTCCATTAAGAAGCGCTCTGGCGGGCGGATATCTGCTTCGTAAACGCTAACGCCCGCCTCTTTTAGCTGTTTCTCTATGCGCATCAGCTGGCGGTGCTGCGGGCAGTAAAGCCCAAGAACCGTGCGGGAATGGAAGTCGAGCAGCGGCAACTCCCGCAAACTGAATCCTTTTTCTCCTGCCAGTGCCCGTTCAGCCTGAGCGCGTTGAGTGGCGGGTATAAATGCGACGGACTCCTGCGGCGGCAGCCGGACCTTTTGCGGGCCGTCGTCTGTCGCCAGCCACAGTTCCACCTCGGTGCCGCGCGGCGTATCACGCCAGTGCCGGGTAAGCACAAAACCCTGTCGGGGAGCATGAGCGGCGGGTGCGTTGGTGGTCCGGGTATTGATAAGCGCCTCATTGAACAAAGTAAAAAGAAGAATTCTGCTAAGACAGAGTATGGTTATTTATACAGTCTTTGTCCATAAACGGCTCTTTTGCCCCCTTTTGTGGCAAATATGCATACAATTAGGCGGTTGACTCCTCCAGGTCGTGCACTGACAATTCAGCCGCTTAACCGGTTTGTCGTAACAAACAATGTACGCAGCCTGTCTCCGAATACCTCGACGTTGCAGCCAACGCATCGGTAAATTGAAGTATGACGGGATATAACACTGGGATTTTATGGAAGCTTATTTACAACATCTTGTCGCGCAGTCGGTGGGAATCGCTCTGATTATCGTCGCAGTGGTGGCATTTTTTGAATCACTTGCGCTGGTCGGACTGATCTTACCCGGTACGGTCATGATGGCTACACTGGGCACGCTCATTGGTAGCGGGCAGGTGGGCTTATATGAAGCCTGGCTGGCTGCCGGATTAGGGTGTTTCTGCGGTGACTGGGTGTCCTACTTTATCGGGCGGAAATTCAAAGGGCCGCTGCACAGTTGGAAATTCCTGCAACGTTATCAGGCTTTGCTTGATAAAACCGGCCATGCCCTCGATCGCCATAGCTTTGCGACCGTCATTCTCGGGCGATTCATCGGGCCAACGCGGCCGCTGGTACCGCTGGTGGCGGGTATGTTGAATTTGCCACCTTATAAATTTGCGCCACCGAATATTGTCGGTTGTATCTTCTGGCCACCGGTCTATTTTTTGCCGGGTATCCTGGCAGGCGTGGCGATTGATATACCGGCAGGGCACAACAGTACCGTATTCAAATGGCTGTTGTTGGGGGCCGTCAGCCTGTTATGGCTTAGCGCCTGGCTGGTGTGGCGATGGGTTCGGTCGGCGAAAAACAGCGATGACGCGATGTCGCGCTGGCTACCGTTACCGCGCCTGCGCTGGGTGTGTATTCTTAGCATCGCAGCTACCGTCGTCAGCGTTGTGATGTTGAGTAAGCAGTCGCTGATGCCGGTTTACGGGCATCTGTTGTGGAAAGTGATCACCCGCTAACGCCTTTTTTAACGCAGCGGAATGCCTAATATTTTGGCTTCTGCTGTGCTGCCTTCCACCAATGCCTGCGTTGGGCCATCGTAATAAATACGCCCGTCAACAATCAGTAGCGTCCGCTCTGCGACGCGCGCCGCATCATCCAGATTATGTGACACCATCACTAGCGTCAGGTTTTGCTTCAAACAGACCTTATTCAGCAGGTTCAGCATTTCGCTGCGCAGTGCCGGGTCCAGCGCGGAAAAAGGCTCATCGAGCAGTAAAATGGGCTGGCTGCGTAACAGACAGCGTGCCAGTGCAACCCGCTGGCGCTGACCGCCCGAAAGTTGCGACGGCAGCCGGTCTAAACACTCTTCCAGCCCAACCTGACGGGCGATATCCTGCAATGCCTGCTGTTGCACTGGCGTCAGTTTCAGCCCCGGATGCAGCCCCAATCCCATGTTCTGTCGCACCGTCAGGTGTGAGAACAGGTTGTTCTCCTGAAACAACATAGAAACGGGGCGCCTGGCCGGAGGTGTATGGCTGTGATCTTCGCCGTTTAAAGTGATATCCCCGCTGGTGGGAGCCAGAAAACCGGCGACCAGGCTTAGTAGCGTGCTTTTCCCTGCGCCACTCGGCCCGAGGATAGCGACGCGTTCGCCCGCTTCAATCTGTAAATCAAAGCGCATCGGCAGATGATCATAGAGATAAGTCAGTTTATTTAGTGTCAGCATGGCGGCCCGGTAAATGTTCGATCAGGGTAAACAGCAGGAAGCAGAGCAGCAGTAATAGCAGTGCGGTTACGGCTCCGTCCTGACTGCGGTAAGAACCTATCTGCTGATAAAGATAAAACGGCAGGGTGCGGAAATTTTCGTTGCCGAACAGGGCAATGACACCAAAATCCCCCAGCGAGAGCACACAGGCAAAGGCCAGCGCCTGAGTCAGCGGGCGTTTCAGAGCACTCAGCTCGACCCAGCGCAACCGTTGCCAACCGCGTATATCGAGCGACAGGCACAGCGGATTATAACGTTCAGCCACGTCGCGCATCGGGTTATCCAGCACTTTCAGCGCGTAAGGCACGGCCATCAGCGCATTGGTTAACATCACCAGCACCCATGGTGATTGCGGCAGGCCAACGGTGTCGCTGAGCAGCAAAAAGAAGCCGGTAGCCAGCACGATACCCGGCATGGCGAGGATCAACATCCCGCTGATATCGATGGCCTGCGCCCAACCATTGCGCTGACGCAGGCGCAGTTCGCGACTGCTCCACAGCAACATCATGGTCAGAACCAGGCACAGCAAACCGCTGCCTGCGGCGATCCTGACTGACGTCCACAGTGCCTGCCATAGCGCAGGCTGCTGCAACACGCTGAATACGGCCCGGTTGGCACCGTCGGCGATCACGGCCAGTAGGGGAGGTAGAATCAACAGCAGCGCGAGGCCAATTAGCAGCCCGTCAAAGAGTTTCCTCAGGCGTGAGTCATCCGGATTGCGCCACGCGAGAGCGTGAGTATGGCCGACCGGTGACGCACGGCTTAGCTGTTGGCTGAGTACTACTAATCCCAGACAACACACCAGCTGAATCAGCGCCAGCGTGGCGGCACGCGCTAAGTCATAGTCGTAACTCAGCGCCTGATAAATGGCGAGCTCAATGGTGGTGGCCTGCGGTCCGCCGCCCAGCGACAGTACGGTGGCAAAACTGGCAAAGCACAGCATAAAAATCAGTGCCCCGGCGGGAAGAATTTGGCGTCGCAACGCCGGCCATTCAACAAAACGAAACTGCTGCCAGGCGTTCATACCGAGCTGAGCCGCCAGTTGGCGCTGTTCGGTGGCGATATTATCCAGCGACTGCAACAACAACCGCGCCGCCAGTGGCATATTAAAGAAGATATGGGCGAGCAAAATACCTTTCAGCCCATACGGGGAAAAGGTGTAATTAACGCCGAACCAGCCGCACAGCTGGGCCAGCCAGCCCTGACGGCCATACACGCTGAGAATACCAAACACGGCCATCAGTACCGGCAGCACCAGCGTCATGGCGCACAGGCGCAGTAAAATCAGCCGCCCCGGAAAGCGTCGCCGGAACAACGCCCGGGCCAGCAGAATGGCGGGCAGCACAGAGAACAGTGCGGAGAGCAGCGCTTGCCAGAAGGTAAAGCGGATCACATGCCACAGATAGGCATCACGCCACAGCGACGGTCCGGTCATCTGCGGCGCATGACGCCACAGTGAACCCAGCGCCAGCATGGCCACCGCAAGAATACAGAGCGTGGCGACCAGTCCAGGCCACAACCAGTGAGGGATTAACGGCTGACGGCGGTTTGCCATGCCCGGATCCATTCACTGCGGTGATCGGCGACCTCTTTGGCGCTGTACTGTAGCGACACCGCCGGAACCGTCAGTTGACTAAAGGCCTCCGGCAGATGTTCCTTCACGACCGGATACATCCAGTTTCCCGTTGGGATTGTCTGTTGGAACCCTGCGGTCGTGACAAATTTGATGAATTTCGTCGCCAATTCCGGTTGTTTACTGGCCGACAGCTGGCCTGCGACTTCCGCCTGCATATAGTGGCCTTCGCTGAAGTTGGCCGCCGCGTAGTTGTCCTTCTTCTCTTCAATAATGTGATAAGCCGGAGAGGTGGTATAGCTCAGAACCAGATCACTTTCCCCTTTCAGGAACAGCCCATAGGCTTCGCTCCAGCCTTTGGATACCGTGACGGTTTTCTTCGCCAGTTTCGCCCAGGCTTCCGGGGCTTTGTCACCGTAGACTTTTTGCATCCACAGCAGCAGACCAAGGCCCGGGGTACTGGTGCGCGGATCTTCGTAAATCACTTTCCAGTTTTGCGGGCTATTAACCAGCTCTTCCAGACTTTTCGGCGGATTCTTCAGCTTATTTTTGTCATACACAAAGGCGAAATAGCCGTAGTCGTAAGGCACGAAGGTGTCATTCTTCCAGCCGCCGGGAATATCGAGTTGGGCTTCTATAGCAGGCGCTTTGGCGAATAAACCGGTTTGCTCAGCAGCCTGTAGCAGGTTGTTATCCAGCCCAACCACGACATCGGCCTGGCTGTTTTTACCTTCCATCCGCAGGCGGTTAAGCAGAGAAACGCCATCTTCCAGAGCGACATATTTCAGTTCACAGCCGCAGTCAGCTTCAAACGCTTTTTTGATAGCCGGGCCTGGGCCCCAGTCGGCGGCGAAAGAGTCATAGGTGTAGACGGTGAGGACAGGCTTGGCAGCAAAGGCAGGTGCTGACAATAACATCAGGATAGGCAGTAATTTCTTCAACTTTGCGCTCCAAAAAATAAAGGGGCAAAGGATTTTGAGTGAGCATGGCGCAGTCTCAAATCCCTCCGCCGGGGTTAGCCGGATCAGGTTCGACGGGTATACTCTCAGCCACACAGGCACCCCGTTGAGAACGGTTGTCATTCTAGAGATTTACGACGCGATGCGATAGTCCGATTAACTGTCTGGCGGAGCGAACCAGGCAGATTTGAAGTCAAACCAGCCCAGAGTATTCATACGCACGCCGCGCATGCTGCGCTGCCCCTGTAAAACCAGCCAGTGATGGAACAGCGGATGGATGTGATGACTGGCGATCTGTTTCTGGCTCCAGTCAGCTATGGAGAGTTTCCCTGTATGCCATAATGCAGCATCTTCCTCCAGATTATGGGCAAAGCAATGCGCCGCCAGCGGCAGTTCATAAAAGTGGGCAAAGAGTGAAAACTCCAGCGGCAACGTGAAGTTGGCGCTGCCAAGCCATAAATCACTCTGTGCGTCGCCACTGTGCCAGGCGGCGTAATCGACTATCTGAATAATTAGCTCAATGCCTTCCGATGCCAGCAGGGGACGCAGGGCATTGCAAATAGCGTGATGCTCGAAGTGTTCGCTGTAGAACGTTAAGACTACTTGCGTTAGCCCGGCGGGTTTTGGCGGGCGCGGTTGGAGTGCTTTATGATGCCAGCGAGGCAACAGGCCATAAGCCGGTGACCAGTAACGCTGATACATCGATTCGGCGGAATTGAGCAGCGCGATAGGATTCAGTAAATCGCACAGCCATCGACGGATTTCATCATTTTGTCCGATTGGTGATCGTTGGTCGAACAGCAAGAAGTAACACCCCTCCTCGAGACGACTTTCCAGCTCACTTTTACCCGATTCGTCCTCCTGAAACTGCACGCCGGAATGCACCAATTCTTCGCTCAGGTCGGGCAATACCCAGATATTGACTTCGTCGATCAGCGCACGGAAACCAAAATAGTCATCAAAAGCGCGTATTCGCAATTGTGTTTGCTGATTACGCACTACGGCATAAGGGCCAGTGCCCACAGGGTGGCGGGCAAAATCAGGCAGAGATTCCCACTCTTGCGGCAGGATCATGGCGTGAATATTGCCAAATAACCATGGCAGCCAGCGATCGGGCGTTAGCAGATGTACATCGAT
>BHES01000043.1 GCA_003864575.1 Enterobacterales bacterium | reverse complement strand
CACGACTTTGACGCTGTAGCTCTTCAAGGGCAATCTTCTGTTTTGCAGTCAGCTCTATTTTCATCGCGCTGAGCATGATACTTATCAGCTGGATAATCAAGCACTTTCAATGACCACGGGTATAAATTATTTCATTAACCAATATGAAAAATGCACAGCACGTCGGCATATTCCCGAAATTCGGGGCCAACGGAACATGATTACCTGGTTAATAATTACGTAAGTTATTATTACTAAGAAATATTTGCTAGCACATATTCACGTAATGAATTGATTATTTAACATGCGACACAACATAACACAATTTTTTTAGGAGTTATCTTACATAATACCAAGACTTATCCAGCCTGACGTTACCCCAGAAAAAAAGCATATTTATTACTTTTCGTCGCAAAGTTACGCTTTTTCGACTGCAATAAAGGGGTGCACTGAAGGGAAATACAATCAGAGAGAAGGATGTAAATCAGGGCTGACAACTGACACCTTGAGGCGGATTTATGGCTAACTGATGGGTGCAGGATAGTGCTGTTCAGGATCAGATTGATTCCACAATAGAAAATGCCGCTCAATGCGCAAGTGAAGCCATACCAATGCAGCGTACTGCACCAAAATGGTTCAACACCCCTTCGGTTTTCGACTGAGCATAGGGGTTATCCTGTCCGTTCCGCTTCATTTTTAGGCACGTGTTTCAGGCCTTACATGCAAAAGTTAGAGTGAGATTGCAATAACGCAGCGTGATTGTTAATTAGCGATTGTTTAAAAGGCGACATTTGGTTAATGATAAAGCGTTGCACCATCACGAGTCATGTCAATTTGTTACATCGCACTATTACAGTGCAATTTATGCAACTTATCCTGCTTTATCGGTTCAGCAAAATATAACTTGTTGAATTCCATGAAACTTGATTCGTGGCATAGATATTGCATAAAATCGAATGTAACACTACGCTGCTCCTCTATTATGTACAAAGGAAATTAACTGATGAAGTCATTGTTGAAAGTTTCCCTGGCCGCACTGACGCTGGCCTTTGCCGTTAGCTCCCATGCCGCAGAAAAAAAATTAATCGTAGCTACCGACACTGCATTTGTACCTTTTGAATTTAAACAAGGTGATAACTACGTCGGTTTTGATATCGACTTGTGGGACGCCATTGCTAAAGAGATGAAAGTTTCTTACGAACTCAAACCAATGGATTTCGGCGGCATCATCCCTGCCCTGCAAACCCATAACATCGACCTGGCGCTGGCGGGTATCACCATTACGCCTGAGCGTAAAAAAGCGATCGACTTCTCTGACGGCTACTACAACAGCGGCCTGATGATCATGGTTAAAAAAGATAACACCACCATCAAAAGTGTTGCCGATCTGCAAGGGAAAACCGTGGCAGTGAAGAGCGGCACCAGCTCTGTTGATTACATGAAAGCCAATGTAAAAACCAAAGATCTGCGCCAATTCCCGAACATCGACAGCGCCTATATGGAACTCAGCACAGGCCGTGCTGACGCCGTGATGCACGACACGCCAAACATTCACTACTTCATCAAAACGGCCGGTAACGGTCAGTTTAAAGCTGTAGGCGACTCTCTGGCTGGTCAGCAATACGGTATCGCCTTCCCACAAGGCAGTGACCTGCGTGAGAAAGCCAACGCCGCGCTGAAAACCATTAAAGAAAATGGTACATACGCGAAGATCTACAAAAAATGGTTCGATACTGAGCCAAAATAATATTCAGCATATTTAGAAAGTGAGTGTGCTTTTAAGTTAACGCCTGCCGGACAAAGTTGCCGCGCAGGCGTCAGTAATTTGCTTTACCAGGAGAGAATGCATGCAGTTTGACTGGAGCGTTATTTGGCCCGCTCTGCCTATCCTGCTCGAAGGCGCCAAGCTGACCCTGTGGATTTCGATCCTCGGTCTGGTCGGCGGCCTGATTATTGGTGTGATTGCGGGTTTCGCCCGCGCGTTTGGCGGCTGGTTAAGCAGCCACATTGCACTGGTATTTATTGAGCTTATTCGCGGTACCCCGATTGTCGTGCAGGTGATGTTTATCTACTTCGCCCTGCCAATGATGGTTTCCGGCCTGCGGATTGACCCGTTCACTGCCGCCGTTGTGACGATCATCATCAACTCAGGTGCATATATCGCAGAAATTACCCGTGGCGCCGTCTTGTCGATTCATAACGGTTTCCGCGAAGCGGGTCTGGCGCTGGGTCTGTCGCGCCGTGACACGCTGCGTTACATCATCGCGCCGTTGGCGCTGCGCCGTATGCTGCCACCCCTCGGTAACCAGTGGATCGTCAGCATCAAAGACACGTCGCTGTTTATCGTTATTGGTGTGGCAGAGCTGACCCGTCAGGGCCAGGAGATCATCGCCGGTAACTTCCGCGCCATGGAAATCTGGAGTGCGGTCGCCGTCATTTATCTGATTATCACGCTGGCACTGAGCTTTGTTCTGCGCCGCCTCGAACGCAAACTGAAAATTATATGATTGAATTCAAGAACGTCTCAAAACACTTTGGCAAAACCCAGGTGCTGCACGACATCGATCTGCATATATCTCAGGGTGAAGTCGTGGTGATTATCGGGCCATCCGGCTCGGGTAAATCGACACTGCTGCGCTGTATCAACAAACTGGAGGAGATCACCTCCGGCGAACTGATCGTTGATGGTCTGAAAGTGAATGACCCGAAAGTGGACGAGCGCCTGATCCGCCAGGAAGCGGGCATGGTGTTCCAGCAGTTCTATCTGTTCCCGCATATGACAGCACTGGAAAACGTGGCCTTCGGCCCGATCCGTGTACGTGGTGCGAAGAAAGAAGAAGCCAACAGACTGGCGCAAGAGTTGCTGGCAAAAGTGGGTCTGTCAGAACGCGCCCATCACTATCCGTCAGAGCTTTCCGGTGGTCAGCAGCAGCGCGTGGCGATTGCTCGTGCGCTGGCAGTTAAACCGAAACTGATGCTTTTTGATGAGCCAACTTCTGCGCTGGACCCTGAACTGCGTCACGAAGTTTTGACCGTGATGAAGCAACTGGCCGACGAAGGCATGACGATGGTTATCGTGACTCACGAAGTGGGTTTTGCCGAGAAAGTGGCCTCGCGCCTGATCTTTATCGACAAAGGCCGTATCGCGGAAGATGGCCCTCCGGCTGAACTGATTGCAAACCCGCCAAGCGACCGCCTGCGCGAGTTCTTGCAACACGTTTCTTAAGCCGTGAGCGTCGGCAACCCGCTTTTAAATCTTTAAGTTCAAGGTCGTGGACTCGTCGCAAAATAGCGCCTGAGGATTTACAACAAAAGCAGTCCTGCACCCTCCCCTACAAAGGGGAGGGTGGGGGTGGGGTATAACATATAAACCTCTTTGTTTTATGCCAAACCCCCTCCCAGCCTCCCCCTTCGCAGGGGGAGGAGAAGTGCCAACGGCCAAACCTTTTTGGTTTACATAGCGTCGGCCGTATTCAAAATGTCACCGGCAAGTCGGTGGAGAGACAACATGTTTACCGTTGGCTCGAACCCGCAGCCGGGAAGCCCGGAGGGCTGACATTTTACGGCGATAACAGAAATACCTGAAACACGGCCATCCCAATTTGCGCAGCAACGGTGTTAAAAAAACGCAGGGGTCTTGGGGAGGTGCGTTTACGCCTCCCCAAGTCGGTGTGGGCCGACGCCCACGACCTTGAAGTTGACGTTAAAAGCGGCTCAAGGGCCGCTCTCCCTGCTACTCCTTTATATCGGTCTGATAGAAAATGTGTTTCCCGAACGGGTCAATCTCATAGCCGGTCACTTCTTTGCGTACTGGCTCAAAGATGGTTGAGTGCGCGATAAACACCGCAGGGGCCTGATCGTGCATCACCTGTTGGGCTTCTTCGTAAAGCGCGACGCGTTTGTCGTGATCGGTGGTTTCTTTGGCTTCGGTAATTAACTTGTCGAACGGCGGATAACACCATTTGGCCGAGTTAGAACCACCTTTGGCCGCGTTACAGGTAAACAGCGGGCCGAAGAAGTTGTCCGGGTCACCATTGGCGGTGGTCCAGCCCATCAGGGCCGCCATATGCTCGCCATTACGCACGCGGGTCTGGTACTCGCCCCACTCGTAGCTGACGATATGCGCTTTGACGCCAATCTTCGCCCAGTCGGACTGGATCATCTCCGCCATACGGCGCGCATTTGGGTTGTACGGACGCTGAACCGGCATGGCCCACAAATCGATATCAAACCCATTGGGCATTCCCGCTTCCGCCAGCAGCGCTTTGGCTTTTTCCGGCGAATACTCATAATCCACTACTTTATCGTTATAACTCCAGACACCGGTCGGCAGCAGAGTTTTGGCTACCGTGCCTGTGCCGCGGAACACGGCTTCGATAATCTGCGGTTTGTTGATAGCCATGCTCAACGCCTGACGCACTTTCACGTTATCCAGCGGCGGCTTTTGGGTATTAAAGGAGAGGAAACCGGTATTCAGGCCAGACTTGCTCATCAAATTGATGTCTTTGTTGGCACGCATACGGTCAAGATCTGCCGGGTTCGGGAACGGCATCACCTGACACTCGTTCTTCTCCAGCTTAGCAAGACGAATCGAGGCATCTGGTGTGATGCTGTAAACCAGACGGTCGATTTTCGATTTACCCTGCCAGTATTCCGGGAAGGCTTTAAACAGCAGACGGGTGTCTTTCTGGTACTGGACCAGCTCAAACGGTCCGGTGCCGATTGGGTTCATGTCGACCTTTTCTGGCGTGCCGGCTTTGAGCATCTGATCAGCATATTCTGCTGAGAGGATAGACGCGAAGTACCAGGCCAGATCGGCAACAAACGGAGCTTCAGGACGAGTGAGATTAAAGCGCACGGTGTTGTCATCAACTTTGTCGATACTGCCGATCAGGTCACCCATTTTCAGGCTGTCAAAGTTGAGATACGTGCCGCCCGACACTTTGTGGTACGGGTTGTTTTGGTCTTTCTGGCGCATGAACGAGAAAATCACGTCGTCAGCATTAAAGTCACGGGTTGGTGTGAACAGTTTGCTGCTCTGGAATTTCACCCCTTTGCGCAGATGGAAAGTATAGGTTTTGCCATCCGGGCTGACGTCCCAGCTTTCGGCCAGGCTTGGCACCAGTTCGGTGGTACCGGTTTTGAAGTCTACCAGACGGTTGTAAATCGGTGCTGCACTGGCATCCACAGAGGTGCCGGAGGTATAAAGCTGCGGGTTAAATTGTTCCGGCGAACCTTCAGAACAGTAGACCAGCGTCTTGGCGGAAACGCCGCTCACCATCGCCAGCGCCATCAATCCCGTGCTTATTTTTAATATTTTCTGTTTCATCATTTTCCCTGTCACAAGTAATTAAAAGCTTTAATGATCGCGCTACCGATCGTGGTAACAAAAGCAAAAACAGATTAACATTCGTGCAACGCTTTGTAATACTCTGTTATATATGAAAGTCTTATATGTGCGCAAACTTAGGGGTAAAGATGTCGACAAATATCGCAAAACAGCTTTCCGACCGTTTCTTTCGCTATCTCGCCGTCTCCACGCAAAGTGATGCTCACGCCACGACGCTGCCAAGCACGCCGGGACAACACACGCTGGCGAAACTGCTGGCAGATGAGCTGAAAACGCTGGGCCTGCAAAATATTCAAATTGATGAACACGCCACCGTGACCGCCGTGAAACCGGGCACCAAACAGGGCGGCCCGCGCATTGGTTTTATTACCCATATTGATACCGTCGATGTTGGCCTGAGCCCGGATATTCATCCGCAGACGTTGACCTTTACTGGCGACGACGTTTGCCTGAATGCAGAGAAAGATATCTGGCTGCGCCCCTCCGAACGCCCGGAAATCCTGCCCTACAAAGGCGAAGAGATTATCTTCAGTGACGGGACCAGCGTGCTCGGCGCAGACAACAAAGCGGCCGTGACGGTGGTCATGACGTTGCTGGAAAACCTGCGTGACGACCAGCAGTATGGCGATATCGTGGTGGCCTTTGTGCCGGACGAAGAGATCGGCCTGCGCGGTGCCAAGGCACTGGACCTCAAACGCTTTGACGTTGATTTTGCCTACACCATCGACTGCTGCGAGCTGGGCGAAGTGGTGTATGAAAACTTTAATGCGGCGGCGGCACAGATAACCTTTATCGGCGTGACCGCGCACCCGATGTCAGCCAAAGGCGTATTGGTCAACCCAATGCTGATGGCGCACGACTTCATGAGTGAATTTGACCGGGCAGAAACCCCGGAAAATACCGAAGGTCGCGAAGGCTACGTCTGGTTTAACGGCATGAATGCCAGCCAGCAAGGGGCGACGCTGCACGCTTCCATCCGCGATTTCGACAGTGCCAGCTTCGCCGCACGTAAACAGAAAATTGAAGACGTGGCGAAACAGATCGCGGCGAAGTATCCAACGGCCAACGTCTCGGTCGAGATAAGTGATACTTACAGCAATATCAGCAGTGCCATTGGCGAAGATAAACGCGCCATTGATCTGATTTTTGCCGGGTTGAAAGAGATTGGCGTAGAGCCAAAAGTGATCCCAATGCGCGGAGGGACTGACGGCGCAGCGCTCTCAGCCAAAGGCTTGTTGACACCAAACTACTTTACCGGCGCGCATAACTTCCACTCGAAGTATGAATTCCTGCCGGTCAGCTCTTTTGTGAAATCCTACGAACTGACCGTGCAGCTCTGTCTGCTGGCCGCCAAAGGCTGACCTTCGGCCATAAAAAACCGCCTGCAATTCAGATAGGCGGTTTTTTCGTTTTTAACGGCTAGCTTACCTTTTACTTCTGACTTCTTACTTCAGCGCGCCAGAAAGGAACTGCTGTAAGCGCACGGATTTCGGACTACCAAATACGTCGGCCGGATTGCCCTGTTCTTCAATCACGCCCTGATGCAGGAAAATAACGTGGCTGGAGACATGGCGGGCGAACTCCATTTCATGCGTCACCACAACCATCGTTTTCCCCTCTTCCGCCAGTTTCTGCATGATACGCAGCACTTCACCTACCAGTTCCGGGTCAAGTGCGGAGGTCGGTTCGTCGGACAGTAACACCTCGGGCTCCATCGCCAGCGCTCGTGCGATAGAGACGCGTTGCTGTTGGCCGCCGGAGAGGTTCACCGGATATTTGCCCTGCGCACGGGCGTCAATGCCGACTTTATCGAGATACTTCACCGCACGTTCCCGCGCTTCGGCTTTACTTAATCCCAGGACTTGTACCGGCGCTTCCATGACGTTTTCCAGCACCGTCATGTGGCTCCACAGATTGAAGTGCTGGAACACCATCGTCAGCTTGGTACGCAGCAGTTGCAGCTGTTTTTTATCAAAGACTTTCAGCTGGCCGTCGGTGTCACGCACCATACGGATATCCTGATTATTGACGCTGATCGACCCTTCACTCGGTTTTTCAAGGAAGTTAATGCAACGCAGGAAGGTACTCTTCCCAGAACCCGATGACCCGATAATACTGATCACATCCCCGGCATTGGCGGAGAGCGACACGCCTTTGAGGACTTCATGATCGCCGTAGCGTTTGTGCAGGTCGAGAACCGCTAATTTGTTTTCTGGCATAAGGTTATTCCGCAAAAAGTTATGTCCATAAAAAGAATGCTTATTAGTGAGTCTGAGGCTTCACATGCGCCAGCCAGCGCTTCTCAGCCATGCGGAACAGGCTAATCAATACAAAGGAGATGCAAAGGTAGATCACCGCCGCGATACCAAAAGCATAAAACGGCTGATAGGTGGCCGAGTTAATGTCGCGGGCAATTTTCAGCACATCCGGAACGGTGGCGGTGAATGCCAGCGCCGTGGAGTGCAGCATCAGGATCACCTCGTTGCTGTAAGCCGGTAAAGCCGTACGCAGCGCCGAAGGTAAAATAATGCAGGTGTAAAGTTTGAAACGTGAGAAGCCATACGCATTCGCCGCTTCAATCTCGCCATGCGGCACCGCGCGGATCGCACCGGCAAAAATCTCCGTGGTGTAAGCACAGGTATTGAGCGTCAGCGCGAGGATCGTACAGTTCAGACCACTGCGGAAAAACGCGTTGAGGAAATCAGTGCCCCGCACGATCTCCAGACTGTACATACCGGAATAAAAGACCAGCAGCTGTACATACAGCGGCGTACCGCGAAACACGTAGGTATAAAGCCAGATAGGCAGGCGGATAAATTTGTTCGACGAGACGCGCCCGACGGCCATCGGCACGGCCAGTAAGCCACCGATGACCACCGAGCTGATTAACAGCCACAGCGTGACGGCCAGGCCGGTAAAACGGTAGCCGTCGCTGTAGAGCAGCGACATGCCATACTGTTGCAGGATCTCAATCATAGCTCAGCCCTCTTCACGCCCAGCGAATAACGGCGTTCGAGCCATAACAGCACCCCGTTGGAAACCGTGGTAAACACCAGATAAATCACACCCGCCACGATGGCAAAGTAAAACGGCTGATAGGTGCCTTTACCTGCCAGTACCGTGGCTTTCACTACGTCATTGAGGCCAAGCAGAGAAACCAGCGCCGTCGCTTTGAGGATAACCTGCCAGTTGTTGCCGATGCCCGGTAAGGCAAAGCGCATCATGGCCGGAAACAGAATACGGCGAAAGATTTGCGCGCCGCTGAAACCAAACGCCGTCGCCGCTTCGATTTGCCCACGGGGAACCGCCATAAAGGCGCCACGGAAGGTTTCGGTAAAGTACGCGCCGTAGATAAACCCGAGAGTAATGATACCGGCACCGAGCGGATCGATATCAATCTGCGCCATGCCCAGCGATTCCGTCACGCTGTTAAGCACAATTTGCAGACCGTAGAAAATTAACAACATCAGCACTAAGTCTGGCACGCCACGTATTAGCGTCGTATAGCAGCCGAAAAATCCTGAAACCAGGCGGTTTTTAGAAAGTTTACCGCCTGCACCGATTAAACCAATTATCACCGCCAGCAGAACCGAAGAAATTGCCAGTTCCAGCGTGACCAATGTGCCCTGAATAATTACCTGGGAATACCCGTATAACATGCTGTGTTCCTGTCTTTGACCAACGTCGTGTCACCTGCCGCAGGTGGTTTTTATAAAACATATTGTGCACGGAAGTGACTTAATGCGGCCTGCCAAACCGGGCAGGCCGCAGACGTTATATCCCCTAAATCATTCGAGTCGCCTAGAGGCGCCTACTTTTGGTGCAGAACGGCGGCAAGCGAAGGAGTCCCCGATGAGCTTACTCAAGTCAGTGATTCGGGTGACTGAGCGCAGCCAACACATCTGCAACGTGAAGTATGACGGGGATAGCGTCACGCTTTAGCCGCCGTATACATCAAAGTTGAAGTATTTTTTCGCCAGCTTGTCGTAAGTGCCGTCTTTGCGCATCGAAGCAAAAGCTTTGTTCAGCGCAGCTTTCAGATCGCCATCATCTTTACGCAGGCCCATACCGGTACCCACACCAAAGAATTTGTCATCTTTCACTGACGGACCGGCAAACACATAATCTTTACCTGGCGCTTGTTTCAGGAAGCCTTCGCTGCCCGCCACTTCATCCTGGAACGCTACGTCAAGACGACCAGAAGCCAGATCGGCGTAGATCAGGTCCTGGTTCTGGTAAGCCACCACGTTGATGCCTTTTGGCTGCCACATCGCGTTGGCATAGGCTTCCTGAGTGGAACCCTGCAACACGCCGACGTTTTTGCCTTTCAGCGCATCCAGCGTAGGCACAATTTTAGTACCTTTGGGTGCAATCAGACGGGCGTTGGCCGCATAAAGTTTGTCAGTGAAATCAATTTCCAACTGACGCTTTTCGGTAATGGACAGAGACGAAATAATGGCATCAATTTTCTTGGCTTTCAGCGATGGGATCAACGCATCGAAATCACTTTCTACGAAAGTACATTTGATGTCGGCACGCTTACACATTTCGGTCGCCAGGTCGATATCAAAACCCACCAGCTTGCCGCTGGAGTCTTTCGATTCAAAAGGGGCGTAAGTCGGATCGGTACCGATCTTAATGTCTTTAGGGGCGGCGGCAAAGGCGCTGCTGACACTGGCTAAAGCCAAAACCAGCGGAAGAACCTTGAACAACTTTTTCATACATTACCCTCAGTCATTAATCGTCTGTTGTGATTGGTTATTCTTGTTGTGTCTGAACATGTTTTTATTATTGGTAACGTCGGTGTAGCGAGCGGGAGTTTGCATTCCCTTCTTTTTCACTATGCAGTTTTCATGCCGATATTGTCCCGGTCAGGTTAACCGGCTATCGCCCGCCCGTTGCGATTAAAAATGCAGCAAGATCATGCTGCAAATCACGGGATGAAAAAACCTCAGGGACAGAATGCAATAACAATGCACCAAAATGAAACGGGCAATGTTCGTTTTTGGTGCATTGTTATCAATTTGTTTAAAATATGCGATGAATTGGTGAAGCGGAGCTAGCGACCGCCCTGCCATCGAACAAACAGATCTTCCGGCAGTTCGATATCAAACTGGTCGATCACCCGGTTTACGGTCTGATTGATGATGTCATCAACGCAGGTCGGGCGATGATAAAACGCAGGAACCGGCGGCATGATCACCGCACCCAGTTCGGCGGCCTGAGTCATCAGACGCAAATGGCCCAGATGCAGCGGAGTTTCACGCACGCAGAGCACCAGACGACGGCTCTCTTTAAGCACCACGTCGGCGGCGCGGGTCAGCAACCCGTCGGTATAGCTGTTAACAATGCCCGAGAGGGTTTTAACTGAGCAGGGCAAAATGACCATGCCTGCCGTTTTAAAAGAGCCTGAGGAGATACTGGCGGCGATATCGCGCGAATCATGCACCACGTCGGCCAGTTGCTGGACCTCACGCAGCGTCAGGTCGGTTTCCAGCGTCAGCGTCTGGCGGGCAGCATTGCTCATGACCAGATGGGTTTCGATATCGGCAACGCCTTGCAGCACCTCGAGTAACCGAACGCCATAAATCGCGCCGCTTGCGCCGGAAATGCCGACAATAAGTCGTTTCATGAAAACTGCCTCTGAAGAATTGCACCAGAATGGCGCTTTGACTGACAAAAAAGTCATTTTGATGACTTTGCCGCAATGCCCGGGGATAAGCAAGCCCGTGCGGCACAGGGAGGAAAGGGAAATTGGCACATAAAAAAAGGCGCGCCTGCCCGGTCAGTTCACCGGACAGTACGCGCCGTTCAAGGCGAGGTTAGATATCAGCCTTCGTTATGCATTTCGAGATTTTCGGCTTCCTGCTGACCGCGTAACGCCTGAGCGTCGTCGTTGCGCAGGGATTCGAGATACTCGAGGTAATTCTGGTCAACATCTTTGGTGACATAGACCCCATCAAATACCGAGCATTCGAACTGCTCGATATCCATGTTGTCCTCTTTCACCGCAGCAATCAGATCACTGAGGTCCTGGAAGATCAGCGCGTCGGCACCGATCATCTGCTTGATTTCACTGACTTCGCGACCATGGGCAATCAGCTCATTGGCGCTCGGCATGTCGATACCGTAAACGTTAGGGAAGCGAATTTCCGGTGCCGCAGACGCCAGATAAACGCGTCTTGCGCCCGCTTCACGCGCCATCTCAACGATTTGTTGAGAGGTGGTGCCACGCACGATGGAGTCATCCACCAGCAGGACGTTTTTATCACGGAACTCAGCGCGGTTGGCGTTCAGCTTGCGGCGTACCGACTTACGGCGTTCAACCTGACCCGGCATGATAAAGGTACGGCCCACGTAACGGTTCTTCACAAAACCCTGACGATAAGGCTTGTCGAGAATACGGGCGATTTCCAGCGCGATATCACACGAGGTTTCCGGAATAGGAATGACCACGTCGATATCCAGATCTTCCCAGTCACGGGCAATTTTCGCACCCAGTTTCTGGCCCATACGCACGCGGGCGCTGTAGACCGAAATTTTGTCGATGAACGAGTCTGGGCGCGCAAAATAAACGTATTCGAACAGGCACGGATTGTACTGAGGATTTTCAGCACACATGCGGGTAAACAGCTGGCCTTTCTCGGTGATGTACACTGCTTCGCCCGGCGCGACGTCACGCAGGAACTCAAAGCCCAGGGTGTCCAGCGCGACGCTCTCTGATGCCACCATGTACTCGTTGCGGCCGCCTTCCAGCGTGCGTTTACCGATAACCAGCGGGCGGATGCCGTGCGGGTCGCGGAACGCCAGCATACCGTGACCAATGATCATCGCCACACACGCGTAAGCGCCGCGGATTTTCAGGTTCATGGCTGCCACGGCAGCAAATACGTTGTCAGCTTCCAGCGGGTAGTGTTGGAAACGGTCAAGTTCACTGGCCAGAATGTTGAGCAGGATTTCGGAATCAGACGTGGTGTTAACGTGGCGACGCTGGCCTTCGAACAGATTACTTCTCAATTCGTGGGCATTGGTCAGGTTACCGTTATGGGCAAGAGTGATGCCGAACGGAGAGTTGACGTAAAAAGGTTGAGCTTCGGAAGCGCTGGAACTGCCAGCCGTAGGGTAACGAACATGACCAATACCCATGTTGCCCTGCAAACGTTGCATATGGCGTGCTTCAAAAACATCTCTCACCAGGCCATTGGCTTTCCGCAAACGGAAATTGTTATTGGCATCAATGGTGACGATGCCTGCGGCATCCTGCCCACGGTGTTGTAGCACCGTTAACGCGTCATAAATCGACTGGTTTACCGGCGTGAAACCGGCGATACCGACAATACCGCACATGTTGTCTTTTCCTCAATCAGCGCTGCCAAAACTAGAGATGTTTTGGCAAGAAACTCGACGTGCTCTGCAGGTAGTCAAAGAACCACCTGATGATGTAACTGAACTGTGGGATCAACTGAGACTGTTTCCAGTCCTCACTTTGTGAAAAGCCGGTAAAGGTGTCCAGGAAGAACAGTATCGCGGAGACAATCAGTACGCCGCGCAATGCGCCGAAGCACACTCCCAACACCCTGTCAGTACCGGACAACCCAGTTCGCTCAACCAGAGAGCTAATCACATAGTTGACAATGGCACCTACGATCAACGTCGCGATGAACAAGATGCCAATTGCGATCCCGTTTCGAACCAATTCATCTTCGAAACGTGTGAAATAGATAGCGAGGTACGGGTAATAATGACTGGCAACAAAGAAGGCACAAGCCCAGGTTACCAGTGATAAGGCCTCGCGGACAAAACCCCGGATCAGGCTAACTAAAGCAGAAAACCCGATAACCGCAATAATGACGTAATCAATCCAGACCATTAACTATTCCAGTGTGTAAACCAGTAAAGACGGCCCACATATCCAAATCGCTGCGAATTCTAACAGAAAAAGAAAACGTTTGCGTAGCGGAAATCTGCCAGCCGAACAAATTAATAATCGCGATGAAAAAAACCTCAATCACCGCAGAAACCTATAAAAACCTGACCCGCAGCGTTTATAGAAAAAGGGCACAAAACGCGTGCCCTTACCTTTCTTTTACCCCAGTGCTTTTAGTGCCCTGCACTAAAGCTTCGTACCTGCCCGCTTAATCCACTGATCTGATTCAACTGCGGCAGCGACGATTCCAGTTTTTGTTTCGATGCATCAGGCCCCACGAAGACGCGGGTAATTTGCCCCTGCACCGGTGTACTCGGAACGGTATAAGCCCGGAAACCCGACAAACGCAGACTCGCGACAATCTCATTGGCTTTGGCGGCATTTTTCAACGCCCCCAGTTGCACGACGTAGGACTGTCCCGCCGGTGCTTTCTCTTCCGGCTGCGGTTTACTTTCAACTTTTGGCGGCTCAACGACCTTCGGTTGCTCAGTCACTTTCGGCTGTTCAACCGATTTTGGCGCCACGGGTTTAGGTTGAACCGGCTTCGGTTTTTCGACCGGTTTCGCTTCGATCATTGGTTTAGGTTCAATCATCTTCGTCCTGTTCGGCGCCGGATGCACAGGCTGAACCTGCTTTGGAGGCTCAGGGCGTGTGGTGACTGGCGGTACCGGCGTCACAGGCTGCGCGTCGTTGTCATCCGGCAGCTCCTGCCCTGAATTCGCCGGCTGCGTCACCGTATTACCCTGACCATGTACCGCTTCCCCTGCCCCTTCCGGGGGCTGAGCTGGCAGTGACTGCGACACCGGAGGCACCACGTCCTGCTCCTGCGCATCACCTGGTTTTGGCACTAATGGGATCGACGCAAATTCATCTTCGTAATGCTTTTTCTTTCCGTCGAGTAAACCCGGCAGAATGATCACGCCCAGCGCGACCAGAATGATGGTCCCGACCAGACGATTTTGAAACTTACTCGCCACTGGTTTTCCCCGCGTCTAAAGCAGCCATCACGTGCGCTACGGTATGAAATGATCCGCAGACAATCACAATATCCTGACTATCAGCATCCTGCATGGCCTGCTGCCAGGCCGATACGACGTCCGTGAACTGATGCGCTTGCGTCAGATGCACGGCCAGTTCTTCTACGCTGGCACCACGAGGACCTTCAAGCGGTGCGCAGTACCATTGATCAATTTCAGCAGCCAGACAGGCCAGCGTGCCTGCAATGTCTTTATCATGCAGCATACCCACCACGGCACGGACCTGGACGCCGTTACGCGGCAATTCACGCAAGCGCCCGGCCAGATAGCTGGCGGCATGTGGGTTATGCGCGACGTCCAGAATCAGCCGTGGCGACTCGCTCACGGTCTGGAAACGGCCAGGTAACTGCGCCTGCTGCAAGCCACTACGGATTGCAGCGTGTGGAATTTCCAACGTGGAGAAGTGCAATGCGGCCAGCGCAGTGGCGGCGTTAGGTAGCGGAACGTTGGGTACCGGTAAATCTTCCAGCACTTCCCCTTCCGTAGCTTCCCAGCGCCAGCGATCCCCTGCGAGACGATAGTTCCAGCAGTCACCCAGCCGGTAGAGATCGGCACCTTTTTCGGCGGCCACATCGGCAATCGACTGAGGCATGTCAGGCTCGCCGACAATCGCCGGTCGGTTGCCACGGAACACTCCGGCCTTCTCACGCCCGATACTTTCGCGGTCAGGGCCGAGCCAGTCGGTATGGTCCAGTGCAATACTGGTCACAACGGCGACATTCGCATCAACGATATTGGTGGCATCAAGCCGCCCGCCGAGACCCACTTCGAGGATCACGACGTCGAGTTTGGCATCTTTGAACAACTTCATGGCTGACAGGGTGCCGTACTCAAAATAAGTCAGGGAGACTTCCCCGCGTCCGGCTTCAAGCGTAGCAAAAGATTGGCAATGCGCCTCTTCTGGCAACTCTTCCCCCTGAATGCGCACACGTTCGGTATAACGCACCAGATGCGGCGAGCTGTAAACGCCCACGCGAAGCCCGGCTGCGATAAGAATCGCTTCCAGCGTGCGGCAGGTGGTGCCCTTGCCGTTGGTACCGGCGACGGTGAAGACGAATGGTGCGGGTTGCAGCAGATCAAGTTTGTCCGCTACCGCTTTGACGCGGTCAAGGCCAAGCTCTATCGCCTGAGAGTGGAGATGTTCGAGATAATAAAGCCACGTAGACAAAGGCGACGTGGCTTGAGGAATAGATTGATTTTGCATAACAGGCAATGCCCCTTCGTCAGATGCGACAGTCAGGATAAAAGCACGGTATGCAGGCTGGACGACGCTCGCTTTACAGGAGCGCCGCCCATTTATGATTAACCGGCTTTTACCTGGTCAATCAGGCATCCTGATGATTATCAGCGGCGTTACCGCTGACTGCTGCCTGAACGTCAACCACTTTCGGTTCAGGACGACCCGTCAGTTTCGACAGCACGCTACCCAGTTTCGGACGCAAATCAGCGCGACGGACAATCATATCGATCGCGCCTTTTTCAATCAGGAACTCACTGCGCTGGAAACCTGGCGGCAGTTTTTCACGAACGGTTTGCTCGATAACGCGTGGACCCGCAAAGCCGATCAGTGCTTTCGGCTCAGCGACGTTGATGTCGCCCAGCATCGCCAGACTGGCTGAAACGCCACCCATGGTTGGGTCAGTCATGACAGAAATGTACGGCAGACCGCGTTCCTGCAATTTCGCCAACGCTGCACTGGTTTTGGCCATTTGCATCAGCGACATCAGCGCTTCCTGCATACGGGCACCGCCGCTGGCGGAGAAACAAACCAGTGGGCAGTTATCTTCCATCGCCTGCTCAACCGCACGGACAAAACGCGCACCAACCACAGACGCCATTGAACCGCCCATGAAGGCAAATTCAAAAGCTGCTACCACGATAGGCATGCCGTAAAGCGTCCCTTTCATGACAACCATCGCGTCTTTTTCGTCGGTTTCTTTTTGTGCTGCAACCAGACGGTCTTTATATTTTTTGGAGTCTTTAAACTTCAGAATGTCTTTAGGCTCAAGCTCGCTGCCTAATTCAACCTCGCTGCCTTCATCCATAAAGGTGAAGAGGCGCATCCGCGCAGACATGCGCATATGATGGTCGCACTTCGGGCAAACCATGAGATTGCGTTCAAGCTCGGCGCGGTAAAGTACCTGTCCGCAGCTATCACATTTAGTCCAGACACCCTCAGGAATACTTGCCTTACGGGTTTGCGAGACGTTGCTCTTATTAAGAATTCGTTCAATCCAGCTCATCGATGACCTTTCTGTTTGAACCCGGCCGAAGCCAGTCCGCTGTTCATGCTGTAACAAGTCCCCTGAAACCTACCCAAAACGTCCGCCTGCCCTGTTGCCAGTTGGCAAAACAGACGCAGAGCAGAAGGGTTGTTCGCAGGAACAGACCATAAATGTCGCTCATTAAACCATAACGGCCCGACGCTGTGGATAAAAAACTGGTCGAACCCTCTGGTTTAATCTCTTTATATTTCCCAGCGTTGCTGCCCTGAGGTTAGCCTTGCTGACGCTTTGCCTTCGCCGCAGCACGTTTGTGCCGCCAGATTTCCACGATACCTGGCAGAATCGACAGCACGATGATCGCTACGATCAGCAATTTCAGATTTTCCTGAATAATCGGCACGTTGCCGAAAAGGTAACCAGCATAGGTAAATAACAGTACCCATACCAGTGCACCAATCACGTTATACGCAGCAAAGTGGCGATAAGACATGTGCCCCATACCGGCGACAAAAGGCGCAAAGGTGCGCACTATCGGCACGAAGCGCGCAAGAATAATCGTTTTGCCGCCATGTTTCTCGTAAAACTTGTGTGTCTGGTCCAAATAACTGCGACGGAAAATTTTTGAATTTGGGTTACTGAACAGGCGTTCACCAAACAAGCGCCCGATCGTGTAGTTAAGCGCATCCCCCACCACCGCAGCAACCACCATTAGAACGACCATTAAATGTACGTTCAGATCATTGCCCGGCAAAGCAGCCAAGGCACCGGCCACAAACAGCAGGGAATCCCCCGGCAGGAAAGGCGTAACCACCAGCCCCGTTTCACAAAACAGAATCAGGAATAAAATGGCGTAAACCCAGACTCCATACTGCGCCACCAACTCGGCCAGATGCACATCAATGTGGAGAATAAAATCAATGATAAAGTGGATGAAATCCATTTAGTGAATCGCCTTTTTTAAGCGCCGATGCGCAACGTTAAACAAGCAGAGTAAACCGTGCGTCGCAGCAAAAATCAGTCCGCTAAAAACAGCGGGCCCATATTCAATGTTGGCAGACCAAACTTCTCCGGATAATCCACCGAGACCAGATACAACCCTTCGGCTTTCGCCGTCGCTGCCGCCAGATTGCGGTCTTTGGCGGCCAGCAACTCGGCCATCCAATTTTCAGGCTGCGCACCTGCACCCACCTCAATCAGACTGCCGACGATATTGCGCACCATATGATGGACAAACGCGTTAGCCTTCACGTCCACCACGACATAGTTACCGTGATGGCTGACGTTAAGATGCATCATGTAGCGCCACGGCGTGCGGGACTGACACTGGGAGGCACGAAACGACGTAAAGTCGTTCTCACCCAGCAGCGCCTGACCGGCGCGCTGCATTTTGTCGACGTCCAGCGGTAAATGCACGTGCGTGATGCCGGTTTGCAAAATGGCCGCGCGGAAACGGTGGTTGTAAATAATGTAGCGATAGCGGCGGGCAGTGGCGCTGAAGCGGGCGTGGAAATCCTCCGTCACTTCACTCATCCAGCGGACCGCAATATTCTTCGGCAGATGGGTATTCACGCCCATCGTCCAGGCCGCTTCTTTGCGCAGCACCGGCGTGTCGAAATGCACCACCTGACCGGTCGCACTCACGCCGGTGTCCGTACGCCCCGCGCAGAATACCGAAATAGGCGCATCAGCCACACGGCTCAGCGCTTTTTCCAGACAAGCCTGTACGCTCGTTGCGTCGGGCTGACGCTGCCAGCCATAATAAGCGCTGCCATCATATTCAATCCCTAACGCAATACGCGCAGCCACTGGAGCAGCCGGTGGCGTTTGCAGTTCAGGGGTTAACTCTTCAGACATTAGTACCAATACTCCCCAATCAGTTTCTCAGCCGTTTCAACCGCCATCAGTGCGCCGCCAAAACGAACGTTATCCGCGACTGACCAGAATTGCAGTATTTCAGGAATACCGTAATCGTTACGCAGACAGCCAATGCTCAGGTTGGCATTGCCAGAAGCGTCGCTGACCTGAGTCGGGAAATCGTCCTCTTCACTGAGGTTAATATCATCAATACGTTCAAGCTCAGTGCGCGCTTCTTCAGCAGAAAGCGGACGCATGCCTTCCATATGCACCACCTGCGCGTGGCCGTAAAACACCGGCGACTGCACGCAGCTGACGGAAATCGGCAGACCGTCGTTTTGCAGCACTTTACGCACCTGATCCACCAGACGACGCTCCTGGCGAACGCTGCCTTCTTCATCACTGAGCAGAGGTAACAGGTTGAAAGCTAACTGCTTGCTAAAAAGACCGCCCTCTTCGGCAGGAATACCGTTAAGCAAACGGGCGCTTTGCCCGGCCAGATCATCCACCGCCACTTTCCCCAGCGCGGAAACCGACAGCAGCGAGGTAACATGAAGTCGTGCCAAACCGGCTTGTTCCGTCAACGGTTTGATGGCTGTCAGTAACTGGCTAGTCAGGCTATCAGCCACCGCTACGATGTTGCGGTTGCGGTAATGGGCCAGGGAGTCCGGGTTTACGCCAGGCACCACCAACGGAATGTCATGTTCCATGGCAAACAGGCCGCTGCTGTCGATAACCAGGCAGCCCTGATTTGCCGCTTCTTCTGCAAACTGCGCCGACGCTTCAGCACCGGCAACAAAAAACGCCAACTGCACCTGAGACCAGTCAAATTCGGCGGCATTCTGCACGCGCAGACTTTTTCCGTTGTAGCGGATAGTCTGACCGGCGCTACGTTCGCTCGCCAGAGGAAAGAGCTCACCAACCGGGAACTGACGTTCAGACAGCAGCTCCAGTAACGCATCACCTACTGCGCCCGTGGCGCCGAGCAGCGCAATATTCCAGCCATCAGACATGTTGGTATTCTCCAGAAATGAGTCGTACAAAATACAAAGGGCGGCAATTACCGCCCTTCAGCAAAAGAGTTGCGAAGCCACTTTAAGTGTAAAAACTTAAGGCCGCGTTAAGGCATCAGCCCTGAACCGCAGTGAAGCCAAGTTTATTCAGTAACTCAGCGGTTGCCGTGTTATCACAAATAACCCGCAGCGAAGACCACTCACGCCGTTCTTCATAGAATTTGCGCAGCTTGTCAAATTCACCCGGCTGACCGGCAACACGACGCAGCGGGGCATCATCGCGGCGCACATCATACACTAAGTGAATAAGTCTCAGCAGCCTGGCTTCGGTCAGTTCTCCAGAGAAGCTGACCACCGGGAACTCCGGCGCGGGCAACAACGCTTCCAGCGGCACTTTTTGTGGCTCACCGATAAACTGACTGAATGCTTCGAATACCTGCGTGGTTCCACGCGCTTTGCCTTCGAGGCTGTAACCGGCGATATGCGCGGTACCAATAGCGACTTTCGCCAGCAAAGCCAGCGACAGGTCAGGTTCTGGCTCCCACACGTCCAGTACGGCAGTCAGCTTTTTCGCCCCGTTCAGGGCATCAAGCAGTGCGGCGTTATCCACCACTTCACCACGACAGGCATTAATCAAAATGCGGTCCGCAGGCAGACGTGCCAGCAAACCGGCATCCACCAGGTGATGGGTAGCGTAAGGCCCGGACATGTTGAGAGGTGTGTGGAAAGTCAGCACATCAGCTTCGGCTACCAGTTGTTCCAGCGGGGAAAAATCGCCCTCGTCGCCACGGTCCGCACGCGGCGGATCGCACAACAACGTGCGCACGCCCAGCGCCCGCAGGCGGTCATTGAGCCGTGAACCGACATTACCGACGCCGATAATCCCCACGGTTTTATCACGCAGTTGGAAACCATCGCGCTGGGCGATGATCAGCAGCGCCGAGAATACGTATTCCACCACGGCGATGGCATTGCAGCCCGGCGCCGCAGAGAAACCAATTCCCTGCTGGTGTAGCCAGGCGTCGTCCACGTGGTCGGTTCCCGCCGTCGCAGTGCCGACAAATTTTACCGACTTACCGGCCAGCAAACTTTCGTTCACTTTGGTAACGGAACGCACCATCAGCGCATCAGCATCATTGAGCGCATCTTGCGGAATCGGACGGCCAGGAACGGCCTGAACAGTGCCCAGTCGGCTGAAAAGCTCGACGGCATACGGCATATTTTCATCAACCAGGATTTTCACGTGTGTCTCCGGCAGGCTGTGCCATGGAAAGAACAGAAAATAAAGAAGCACTGATTTTGCCACGAATGGCGACAGATCCCAATGCTGGCGCGTCAGGCTTACCTTTCATTACGGAAACGTTGAGGCGTAGTTCCGGAAATTTGCTGAAACATGGCAATAAAAGCCGACGATGAACTGTAGCCGACCTCCAGCGCCACATCTTGAACCGTTTTACCTTGCTCCAGCAGGGAGATAGCGTGCAGGAAACGCAGCCGTTGTCGCCATTCGGCAAAGCCCATACTCAGATCCTGCTGGCAGCGACGAGATAAGGTGCGTTCAGTGGTATAGACGCGCGATGCCCACTGCGCCAGCGAGGTGTTATCCGCCGGATTTTTCTCCAGCGCGGCCAATATTGGTGCCAGCAACTTGCTTTGCGAGGTTGGCAGATACGTGTCCTGTCGCTGCGCCAGAGCGATCTGGTCGATCAACACCCGCGCCATGCGCATATCACTTTCTGTGACCGGCTCGGTCAGATTACGGGCAAAGCAGTCGTCAGCAATGGCATTAAAAATGGGCGTTAATGTCAGCAAACACGGCGTGGGTGGCAGCCCGACATCCAGCTCGCAGGCAATATCTATCGCACAGAAATGGGAGGTTTTCCGGTTATAACTGGAGTGTTCCGTACCGGCAGGCAGCCACACCGCGAACTCACGCGGTGCCAGATAGCGCTGGCCGTCGACGTCCATCGTCATCACCCCTGACTTCACGCAGATGATCTGGCTCCAAGGGTGCGAATGCAGAATATACTCTGAATTGGCGAGGAGCGTTTCGCCGCGAAAAAGCAGCGTAATCGGTTGTTTTTCTGGGAGTGGCGGATAAAAACGTTTTTGCGATATCACTGTCCTGGAATTCCTGGGTGCGCCATCTGCGTCAAACCATGTTGTCTGAATTGCGTAGAGCGTTGTCTGGTTATCGTTATATATAACAAACAAGACAAACGTACACTAGCGCAACGATTTAATCATAGGCGTATCGGACGAAAATTATGAATGCTCTCTTCCCCCTGCTGGCAGTGCTGATCTGGTCGCTGAATGCGGTCGTCAGTAAAGTATCAGCCACGGCTATCGACCCGGCGGCGATCTCCTTTTACCGCTGGTTGCTCGCATTGCTAACGCTGACGCCTTTTATCCTGCCGGGTGTGCTGCGTAATCTTAAAGCGATTAAACAGTACTGGTGGAAGTTGCTGATCCTCGGCCTGCTCGGCATGGTGCTTTATCAAAGCCTTGCGTACTACGCTGCGCACAGCGTGAGTGCGCTGTTTATGGGGATTCTTAATTCTCTCATCCCGCTGCTGACGGTCATCATCAGCCTGGTGGTGCTTAGCGTCGTACCGACCATCGGTATTGCCCTCGGCGGCCTGTTGTCACTGGCCGGGCTTATCTGGCTGGTCAGCGCAGGGGATCCGGCGCAGTTGCTACAACACGGCATTGGCCGGGGAGAACTGATGATGTTCGCCGCTTCCGCGTCCTACGCCCTTTATGGCGTGCTGACCAAACGCTGGGCTATTCCCCTGCCGAACTGGCAAGCGTTGTATGTACAAATTCTGTTTGGCGTGCTGCTGTTGCTGCCGAATTTCCTGCTGGCATCGAATGTAGAACTGAATGCGCACAATATTCCGCTGGTGTTATTTGCCGGCATCCCGGCGTCGATCATTGCACCTTTCCTGTGGATTCAGGGAGTTATTCGACTGGGTGCCAACAAAACCTCTATTTTTATGAATCTGTCGCCGATTTTTACCGCCATCATTGCGGTGCTTTTCCTGCATGAACAGCTGCACAGCTATCACCTGATTGGTGGTGGGATCACGCTGGTCGGGGTGATCCTCGCCCAACGCTTGCGCCGCCCACTGTTTGGTCATGAAGCCAAAACGGATAAAAAAGATCCGGCGGTTTAAGTCCCCTTTCGCTGCCCGCAACTCTGCGGGCAGCGTGACATATCCCCGCCTTTTATTGCTTTCTCGTGCCACCTGACAAAATCTCAAAAAAATAAGCGTAAGAATAAGGGTTCAGCGAACCATTCACGGTGTCGATTGCATAAGTTTGCAGGTATGATGTGGCGCTTCTGCGCTTTGCGCCGTTTTAACTAGCAGCGAAGGACTGGTGATATGCAACCTTTGAGTGGTCCAGGTGCGCCGATTGGCGACAACAGGACACAGCCGAATGGCCAGACAGTCCCCGCGGGCCCGGGTGAAAACCAGCCGTTAACGCCCGCACAGCGCACGACTCTGGAAAAGCTTATCGTCAAATTAATGGCGCTGACGCCGATGAAATCCGCCGAGATTTGGGCCGGGCTGCGCCACGAACTGGCATTGCCGCACAACGCCGAGCTGACCGCCAGGATTTTCTCCCGTGCCGAAACCGTATTGCAAGGCAAGCTTAGCCAGGCACAGGAAGGACACTCCACCCGCCAACTGCTGCAACAACTGACCGAACTTCTGCCGCAGGGCAACAACCGTCAGGCCGTCAGCGATTTCATTCGCCAGAATTTTGGTCATACCGTGCTAAGCCAGCTCAGCCATGAGCAACTGCAACAGGTATTCCTGCTGGTGCAAACCCGTGAAATGGCTATTCCGCAGCCACAGCAAACGACCATTACCGACCGGGCATTGCTGCCTGCCGAGCACAATAACCTGCAACAGCTGGTGACCAAACTCAGTGCTGCGACGGGCGAAGCGCCGACGAAACTGTGGCAAGAGCTGTTTAATCTGGTAGGTGTGAAAGTCGGCGAACCGATCCCCGCACGTCATTTTCAGCTATTAAGCCAGTTTATGCAGGTGAAAGCCGCGCTCAGCCAGCCGACCGCTGCGCCTACGCTGGTGACTTTACTCAGCGTACTCAAGCAACCGGCCACAGCGCAGGAAGTGCATCAGCTCACCGAGTATGTGGAATCCCGCTTCAACGCTACACCGACGACGCCGCTCAACATCGCCCAGCTTAACGATCTGGTGGGCGTGCTGTTCAGCCAACGGGTGGATCGCACACCGCGTCCTGAAAAAATGGATGACGACTTCACTACCGTCTCACGCACCGAGCCACAGCCGATCATGAACCCATTTTTCGCCATGCTGCCGCCTTCGATGCAATCTATGGGCGGCAAGCCTTTGGCGTTTATTGCTTTCGCGGTAGTCGTGGTGCTGTTATGGCTGCTGTTCTGATCCCGTGATGCATTAGTTACACCCGCAATCCTCGACGTTAAGATCGGCAGGATACATGCCGATCGCTTCCCCTTCGGCCAGCGGATGCTGGTCACGGATCCAGAAATCCAACCCGCCAATCAGCTCTTTGACCCGAAAACCCAGCCTTGCAAGCTTGTATGCCCCTTGGGTAGAACCGTTACATCCGATGCCATCGCAGTAGGTGACATACACCACGTCGCGGTCTAAATGACGGGTAGATTCCGCGTCCATCAATCGGTGAGGAAAGCTTACGGCACCTGGAATATGCCCGCGCAGATAATGCGCTTCGGCACGAGTATCAATCACCACTATGCCGGCCACACGGTTTTTTAGGTCATCCGCCATGTCTGCGGAATCTGTGTAGAAGCTGAGTTTTGCCAATAAATAAGCCTCACTGACGGCGGGCGACGGGGGGGCGAAAGCCAAAACACGGGACGCTGGGTTCATTTTTTTCTCTCTCATAATCCATGAAACAGTATTTATTGCTGCCAGATGAAAATAGCCTGTAGAAAACAGCATTATCATCGATCACTTTGGCCTTATGCTTAAGACCAATTACAACGCAATGATAAGACCTATATGACAATGAACCCGGTTTCGGTGGCACTGCTCACCTTATTTGAAAACCCTTCTCGGGCAAGCCAAAGTTTACGCGACCGGCTGTGCGTTGCTTTGCGGCAGTCCATCACACAGGGCGCTTTATCCGCAGGGCAACGCCTGCCCTCTTCCCGTCAGTTGGCTGTTGAGCTGCAGGTTTCCCGTATCACCGTCGAAGCGGCTTATGCACAAGTAGAATCCGAAGGTTATCTTCTGCGCCAGACAGGGAAAGGCACCTTCGTCAGCCGCGATATCCCTTCGCAAATGCCCGATAAAAAACGTCCGGCCCTGCAGCCTGGCCCGGCTGGCCTCTCCCTGCGCGGGACGCAAATTGTTGCCACTGGCGGCTGTCATGATCCTTTAGAACCGGTCGCCTTTGCCGCAGGCAGTCCTGACCTGCGGGTCTTTCCGTTAAAAGTATGGAAGCAGCTGACTAACAAACAGCTGCGCACCGGCGGGGAAAAGTTGCTCGGCTATGGCGATCCGCAGGGTTTTACCCCCTTGCGCGAGGCAGTCTGTAGCTACCTGCAACAGTCACGGGGCGTACGTTGCAGCCCTGAGCAGATAGTCATCATCACCAGTTCGCAACAGGCGTTACAGCTTCTCGCGACACTGCTGCTCGACGCCGGAGATAACGTCTGGCTGGAGCAACCGGGTTACCCAGGCGCCCGTAATGCTTTTGCCAGCACAGGAGCCAGCCTCTGCGCGGTAGAAGTCGATGAGCAGGGTTTAAAACCTGACAGCGCAAAACCGGTACCTAAGCTGATATACCTTACGCCTTCACACCACTACCCTTCTGGCGTCAGCCTGAGTCTGTCACGCCGCCTCGAATTACTGGACTACGCACACCAGCAACAGGCGTGGATCATCGAAGATGATTACGACAGCGAACTGCATTACGACGGCCGCCCTTTGCCAGCGATGCAGGGGTTGGATAAACACCAGCGGGTGATTTATCTCGGCACTTTTTCCAAAGTCCTGTTTCCTTCCCTGAGACTGGCGTACGCCGTTCTGCCTCCTGCATTGGTGGCGCCCATGGTGACCTTGCGCACCGTCTATACACAGTTAACTTGAAGATGCATTTTTCAGCATCTGGAAGTTGTCATTAATTCGGCGTGGCAACGCACCAGAAAGTCCCGGTAATATTTCACTAAAAAATCGTCTTATCTCCTCCCGGAA
>BHES01000042.1 GCA_003864575.1 Enterobacterales bacterium | reverse complement strand
TCCCGGTTGTTCTTATGCAGCATTTTCAGGGCTATCCGTTGTTCCGAAGTCAGATGTATTTTCATGACGAGTAGCATGGTCCTCATGGTTCACAACATCAAGTATCTTCATTAATTATGGGTATAGTGGGGGGAGGATCACAAACAACAACGCCCGGCAAAAGCCAGGCGTTGGTTTTAAAGATCCCGGCAGTAAAGCCGTTTTGAAACGATCAGCCTTTTTTGTAAGCCTGAACGTGCAGCATTTCCAACGCCAGCGTGGCGGCCGCCAGGGCGGTGATTTCAGACTGGTCGTAAGCCGGTGCAACTTCAACGATGTCCATGCCGACGATATCCAGATCCAAATCTTTCAGGCCGCGCACCAGTTTAAGGGCGCGATCTGACGTCAGGCCGCCGATCACCGGCGTGCCGGTGCCCGGTGCATGTGCCGGATCCAGGCAGTCGATATCGAAGCTCAGGTAAACCGGCAGACCGCCGACAATCTGCTTAACCTGCGCCAGAATATCGTCAACGGTGCGATCGTTAACCTGTGCGGCGTCGAGCACGGTGAAACCCAGATTTTTGTCGAATTCGGTACGGATACCAATCTGTACAGAGTGGTTCGGGTCGATCAGACCTTCGTTCGGCGCATGGAAGAACATGGTGCCGTGATCGAATTTGCTGCCATTGGAATAGGTGTCGGTGTGCGCATCGAAATGCACCAGCGCCATCTTACCGAAGTGTTTCGCATGGGCGCGCAACAGGGGCAGCGTGACAAAGTGGTCGCCGCCGAAAGAGAGCATACGCTTACCGGACGCCAGCACTTTCTCAGCATGCTGTTGCAGTTTGTCAGTCAAGTCCTGCGCATCACCAAAGTTGAATACAACGTCGCCGCAGTCGATCACTTTCAGACGGTCACGCAGGTCGAAATCCCACGGCCAGCGCTGACCTTCCCAGGCAAGATTCACAGACACCTGGCGGATAGCCGCAGGACCGAGGCGTGCGCCTGAACGCCCAGAGGTTGCCATGTCGAAAGGAATACCGGTGATCACCCAGTCAGCGTCTGAGTCGTACGGCTGGAAGTTCAGTGGGAAACGCAGGAAACCAAAGGCATTGGAAACCAGCGAGTTATCAGGTTGATGGCCTAAAGTGCTCACAACATTACTCATAAACAGTCCTCTTTTTGACATCACCGTGCGGAAAGTTGCCAGTCACGGTCTCTTATTGTAGGTAAAAAAAATCCCCTTCGCGTCGTTAGCCCGACGAGAAAGGGATTGATTTGAACTTAATTTGTACAGCAATTAGCGCGGATTTTACCCTAATCCGGCCGAGCTTCAAGCCGGATTATTGCGCGCAATTACTCGTCTTCTTCCAGATACGTGTAACCGTACAGACCGGATTCAAACTCTTCGACGAACTGCGCCTGCAAATCAGCATCCAGATCGGTTTCTTTTACCTGATCGCGGAAGCGGCTGAGCAGCACGTTAGGATCAAGCTGCACGTACTCCAGCATATCGGCGACGGTGTCGCCTTCATCGGATTGCTGCACTTCGATGCTGCCATCAGGGAAGACGAACACGTCAACCGCGGCGGTATCGCCGAACAGGTTGTGCATGTTGCCGAGAATTTCCTGATACGCACCGACCATGAAGAAGCCCAGCACTGGCGGATCTTCCGGATCATACGGCGGCATTGGCATTGTCGTCGCTACGCCGTCACCGTCGATATAGTGATCGATAGTGCCGTCTGAGTCGCAGGTGATATCCAGCAATACGGCACGACCACTCGGCGGCTTATCCAACCCTTCCAGCGGCAGAACTGGGAACAGCTGATCGATACCCCATGCATCCGGCATAGACTGGAACAACGAGAAGTTGACGTACAGTTTGTCCGCCATGCGCTCCTGCAATTCGTCGATGATCGGACGGTGTGCGCGGTTGCTTGGATCCAGCTGATCCTGAATTTTATTACAGATATTCAGATAGATGTCTTCCGCCCAGGCGCGCTGGGTCAGATCCAGAATACCGTGTGCGTATTGGCTGTGAACGTCATGCAGATCCATCTGGCTGTCGTGCAGCCATTCGCGCAGTGAACGGCGACTTTCAGGATCGTGCATTTCATTCCAGGTATCCCACATGCTGCCAAGTGCGCGCGGTGCGTCCACTTCAGGGGCGATAGGATCGCGGAATTCGTTACGCTCAACGCCGATGATGTTAGACACCAGCACGGTGTGGTGCGCGGTCACGGCGCGGCCGGACTCGGTGATCACCGTCGGATGTGGCAGGCCATGTTCATTACAGGCATCACCAATCCCCCAGATCACGTTGTTGGCGTATTCGTTCAGGCCATAGTTGACCGAGCAGTCAGACTGCGAGCGGGTGCCTTCATAATCCACGCCCAAACCGCCGCCGACGTCGAAGCACTGAATATTGACGCCCAGCTTATGCAACTCAACGTAGAAACGCGCAGACTCACGCACGCCGGTTGAGATATCGCGGATATTGGAGAGCTGGGAACCGAGATGGAAATGCAGCAGTTGCAGACTTTCCAGGCGGTTGGCTTCACGCAGCATTTCTACCAATTGCAGAACCTGCGAAGCGGCCAGACCAAACTTGGACTTTTCGCCACCGCTTGACTGCCATTTGCCTGAGCCCTGAGACGAAAGACGCGCACGCACGCCCAGACGCGGGGTGACATTCAGGCGTTCAGCCTCTTCCAGCACCAGTTTAATCTCCGTCATCTTCTCGATAACCAGATAAACCTTGTGACCGAGCTTCTCGCCGATCAGCGCCAGACGAATGTATTCACGGTCTTTATAGCCGTTACAAACGATCACCGAGCGGGTCATACCGGCATGTGCCAGTACCGCCATCAGCTCTGCTTTAGAACCGGCTTCCAGACCCAGCGGTTCGCCAGATTCGACCAGTGATTCAATCACGCGGCGATGCTGATTCACCTTAATCGGATAAACCAGGAAGTAGTCACCCTCGTAACCGAACGACTCACGCGCGCGCTTGAACGCGGCGTTAATCGAACGCAGGCGGTGCTGCAAAATTTGTGGGAAACAGAACAATGCCGGCAGACGCTGACCGTCCTGCTCGCGCATGTCTTTCACCAGTTGCGCCAGATCCACACGGGCCGACGGGACGTCAGGATCGGGGCAAACACTGATGTGGCCCAGTTCGTTGACGTCATAATAATTGTTACCCCAATAGGCAACGTTGTAAGTGCGCAGCATTTTGCTGGCATCACGATCGTTCACGGCAACCTCCTGCATGGAGCGCAAAGAAACGGAATCGCCCGCATGTGACGGACGGTGGGAATGGATGTCATCAGACATAGTTAAATCCTCTTTCTACACTGACAACATGGCCAGCCACTATCGCAGTTACAACAGGTGAGAACAACCCGAACGGCTGGCTTTCAGACAGGATAAAACCCTGTGTGCCATGGTTCGCAAACTGTTTTCCACTCATATGATTATAGAATTCATCATTAGACTCCGGGGAACGGGTCAGGAGAAACCAATAAGAATAACGCCCCTAAGGTTGCAGGCTACGTCAGTTTTACAGGGGAAGCGGCGGTTAACCGGCCCGATGTGGCTGAGTAGCGCTCAGATGTCGCTGACTGAGCTGTCTATAGCCAGACAGCATAAACAGGGTCGTTCGACAGGCCTGCTGTTTATAACATCGGATTGATGACAGAAATTTTTCAGAAAGGCGTACAGCATCGATAAACAATGTCTGACGGGGTGGCTGTTGAAATGTAACAAGCGGTAAAAAGTGGGTCATTAACCTAACCACCTCCACACGTGCCACGCATCACCCGCGGGCATTCGAGCTGAGAGAACAGTAATCACTGGAATACGCCACAGATTGAAATAACAGAGCGCGCGGCGTTTATACCGGCAACACGCTGTAATTGCAAAATGAAAATGTGCCGCAGATTGTTTCCACGCGTGAATATCACTGCAAAGTCGCACAATAACGCCATCTTCATCACAAAAATGACTGGCTTTCGCTACCTCTGCTATCTTAAAATAGCCGTCCAGATGTTAATCCGTCTAAGTGGATATGTGGATTAACCGTCAAACTGCTTCAAGGCTTTGCCTTATGGGGACATGCAGGACGCATTGCGACAATGGCGAGCTCCGCTCTTCATCTGCCAGCCTCCCCAGTGCTATGCAGTGATATCTAACCCGTCGTATGAAGGTAGAGAACATAATGGCTAAACACCTCTTCACGTCCGAATCTGTTTCAGAAGGACATCCAGATAAAATTGCTGACCAAATTTCCGACGCTGTCCTGGACGCAATTTTAGAACAAGACCCGAAAGCACGTGTTGCATGTGAAACCTATGTTAAAACCGGCATGGTCCTTGTTGGCGGTGAAATCACCACCAGCGCCTGGGTCGACGTAGAAGAAATCACCCGTCAGACCATCCGTGAAATTGGCTACGTAAATTCTCAGATGGGCTTCGACGCAAACTCCTGCGCCGTACTGAGTGCCATCGGTAAACAGTCCCCTGACATCAACCAGGGCGTTGACCGCTCTGATCCGCTGGAACAAGGCGCGGGCGACCAGGGTCTGATGTTTGGTTATGCAACCAACGAAACCGACGTGCTGATGCCAGCACCGATCACTTACGCACACCGTCTGGTGCAGCGTCAGGCTGAAGTTCGCAAGGCAGGCACTCTGCCATGGTTGCGTCCCGATGCGAAAAGCCAGGTCACTTTCCAGTACGACGAAGGCAAAATTGTCGGTATCGACGCCGTTGTACTGTCAACGCAGCACTCTGAAGACATCGCGCTGAAAGACCTGCAAGAAGCCGTGATGGAAGAGATCATCAAACCTGTACTGCCTGCCGAATGGCTGAACGCCGGTACCAAGTACCACATCAACCCGACTGGCCGTTTTGTTATCGGCGGGCCGATGGGCGACTGTGGTCTGACTGGCCGTAAAATCATTGTGGATACCTACGGCGGCATGGCCCGTCACGGTGGCGGTGCGTTCTCCGGTAAAGATCCTTCAAAAGTTGACCGCTCTGCGGCCTATGCGGCGCGTTACGTGGCGAAAAACATCGTGGCAGCCGGTCTGGCTGACCGCTGCGAGATCCAGGTCTCTTACGCGATCGGCGTGGCAGAACCTACCTCTATCATGGTGGAAACCTTTGGTACTGGTAAAATCTCCAACGAGCAACTGACCCTGCTGGTGCGCGAGTTCTTCGACCTGCGTCCTTACGGTTTGATTCAGATGATGGATCTGCTGCACCCAATCTACAAAGAAACCGCTGCTTACGGTCACTTTGGTCGCGAGCATTTCCCTTGGGAAAAAACCGACCGTGCCGCACAGCTGCGCGACGCTGCCGGCCTGTAATTTCAGCGCTGTCGGCCTTTAAAAGAACCCTGCCAATTTTGGCGGGGTTTTTTATTGCCTGCGTTTCAACGGTGACATTTACCCGGAAGATGAAATAACAGTGAAAACGATTACAAATCATAAATCGTTATTAATTAATAGAATAAAGTAATACTTCCGTGAGAGATCTTAAGATTTGATTGATCTAAGTCAAAAAAATCAGTATTACTCTGCCCGACTTCCCTTTCCCCGCCAGCATACTTTCGCAAGTGCTTCTCACCGCGGACCTACCGCTGAATCAATAAATGTAAGCGATTACAACTCTGTGATCTGGCGCACTTTCCGTCGGGGCAAGGGCAAATAACATAACAAGCTAAGCATTATTGCTATCTTTTGGAGGCAGGATGAGTAACTCAACGTATGGCAAAAAGAAACGCTCGAATAAAAGCGTCACTTTCTTTGTCTGTTTTCTCGCCGCACTGGCAGGCCTGCTGTTCGGGCTGGATATTGGTGTCATTGCTGGCGCCCTTCCTTTCATCAGTCACGAATTCCAGATAACCAGCCATCAACAGGAATGGGTGGTCAGCTCAATGATGTTTGGTGCCGCCGTCGGCGCCATCGGCAGTGGCTGGCTCAACTTCCGTCTCGGTCGTAAATACAGCCTGATGATTGGCGCCGTGCTGTTCGTGGCCGGTTCACTCTGTTCAGCCTTCGCACCCAACACTGAAGTCCTGATTGTCGCCCGCGTATTGCTGGGGCTGGCCGTCGGTATTGCGTCTTATACCGCACCGGTTTATCTGTCGGAAATCGCGCCGGAGAAAATCCGTGGCAGCATGATTTCTATGTACCAGTTGATGATCACCATCGGTATTTTGGCCGCCTATCTGTCTGATACCGGCTTCAGTTACACCGGCGAGTGGCGCTGGATGCTGGGCGTGATCACGATCCCTGCACTGCTGCTGCTGATTGGCGTGTTCTTCCTGCCTGACAGCCCGCGCTGGCTGGCTGCACGAGGTAACGATGATAAAGCGCGCCGCGTACTGGAAAAGCTGCGTGATTCCACCGCACAGGCAAAAAGTGAGCTGGATGAAATCCGCGAAAGCCTGAAGATTAAACAAAGCGGCTGGGGCCTGTTTACCAGCAACAAAAACTTCCGTCGTGCGGTGTACCTCGGGATCCTGTTACAGGTGATGCAGCAGTTCACCGGTATGAACGTCATCATGTATTACGCGCCGAAAATCTTCGGTATCGCCGGGTTTGCCAGCACCTCGCAACAGATGTGGGGCACGGTGATCGTGGGCGTTGTTAACGTACTGGCGACCTTCATTGCCATCGGTCTGGTTGACCGTTGGGGCCGTAAACCGACGCTGAAACTGGGCTTCCTGGTGATGGCTGTCGGTATGGGGATTCTGGGAACGATGCTGCACATCGGCGTGGAATCTGACGCGGCGAAATACTTCTCTATCGCCATGCTGCTGATGTTCATTGTTGGTTTTGCCATGAGTGCCGGTCCGCTGATCTGGGTGCTGTGTTCTGAAATTCAGCCACTGCGCGGCCGCGACTTCGGTATCACCGTATCCACAACAACCAACTGGATCGCCAACATGATTGTCGGCGCGACCTTCTTGACTATGCTCGACACCCTCGGTAACGCCAATACCTTCTGGGTATACGCCGCGTTGAACGTGGTGTTCATCTTCATCACCATTGCGTTGATCCCTGAAACTAAAAACGTTTCTCTGGAACACATCGAACGTAATCTGATGAAAGGCGAACCGCTGCGCGACATCGGTAAGTAAGTTCGGTAAATCAGTTCGGCACGTTTGTCAGTACAACCTGGGGCGATAAAACGCCTCAGGTTATTGCATCTCCCCCCGCCCCCCTTTATTCTTCGCCTGATGAAAAACCCCCGACTCCCCATCGCCCTGCAACAAGCCGTCATGCGCTGTTTGCGGGAAAAACTCCAGCTGGCCAATGCGCATTTCGGTACGGATTATCCCGAGCCTGAAATCAACTATCAGCAACGCGGCACCAGCGCGGGCAGTGCTTACCTGCAACATTGGCAAATCCGGCTCAACCCCGTCTTACTGGTCGAGAACCAGCAGCCTTTTGTCGATGAAGTTGTCCCGCACGAACTGGCACATTTGTTGGTCTACCGTCGTTTTGGCCGCAACGCCGCGCCGCATGGCAAAGAGTGGCGCTGGGTGATGGAACACGTGCTGGGCGTCAGCGCCAGCCGCACTCATAAATTCGAAACAGCGTCGGTGCAAAGCAAAACCTATCCCTATTTGTGTGCTTGCCAGGACCATCAACTCACCGTGCGCCGTCACAACCGTGTGATGCGAAAAGAGGCTGAATATCGCTGCCGTCATTGCGGTGAACTGTTACGTTTTAATGTCAAAGGCACGACTAACTGCTGAATTTTCAATCACTAAATAGCAGCAATGTCTCATTGTCACACCGCGTTGCATCCGTTACCCTTCCGACCTTTTCACATCAGGTCATTCAGAAACATGTTTCGTAAAACGCTTTCAGCCTTTCTCTTTATCGCGGCTCTCGCACCATTCAGCGCATTCAGCCAGTCCGGTAACAACATCAATAATTTCAGTCAGGCAAAAGCCGCCGCCGTCAAAATCAATCAGGGCGCGCAGACGTTTTACTGTGGTTGCGACATCAACTGGCAGGGTAAAAAAGGCACCCCGGATCTGAAATCCTGCGGCTACGCAGTGCGTAAAAGTGAATCTCGCGCAGAACGGATCGAATGGGAACATGTGGTTCCCGCCTGGCAGTTTGGCCACCAGATGCAGTGCTGGCAGGATGGCGGGCGGAAAAACTGTGCGAAAAATGCCGATTACCGTCAGTTGGAAACCGACCTGCATAATCTTCAGCCAGCGATCGGTGAAGTGAATGGCGACCGCAATAACTTCATGTACAGTCAGTGGAATGGCGGAGAAGGCCAGTACGGACGCTGCGAGATGAAAGTGGATTTTAAAGGCAAAGCCGCCGAACCACCGTCCCGTGCGCGCGGCGCGATTGCCCGCACCTATTTCTACATGCGGGACCGCTATCAGTTGAATTTGTCCCGTCAGCAGACGCAACTTTTCACCGTGTGGGATCGCCAATATCCTGTGACAGGTTGGGAATGCGAGCGCGACAGCCGCATCGCAAGCGTACAGGGAAATCACAATCCTTACGTTTTACAGGCTTGCCAGCAACGAAAAGGCTAACTTAGTATTAAACTCGTCGCCAGAGCACATTAGCTCGCGACAATGCGAACTAATGTCGCCAAAATACCCCACTTGAATATTTTAAGGACAGCAGCCTCACATGCGCATACCCCGCATTTATCATCCGGAACCCCTGACCGCCCATAGCGAAATTGCGCTCAGCGAAGATGCCGCCAACCACGTCGGACGCGTGCTGCGTATGCAGCCCGGCCAGATGATTCAATTATTTGACGGCAGTAATCAGGTCTTCGAAGCCAGCATCACGCAGGTTGATAAGAAAAGTGTGCGCGCCAGCCTGAGCGAAGGCGTGTTGTCTGACAACGAATCCCCGCTGAATTTGCATCTGGGACAAGTGATTTCACGCGGCGAGAAGATGGAATTCACGATTCAGAAATCCATCGAACTGGGTGCGAATACCATCACCCCGCTGTTTTCAGAGCGTTGCGGCGTCAAGCTCGACGGCGAACGTCTGGAGAAGAAATTGCAGCAGTGGCAAAAAATTGCTATTGCCGCCTGTGAACAGTGTGGCCGTAATCGCATTCCGGAAATCCGCCCGGCGATGCAACTAGAAGCATGGTGTGCAGAGCAAGATGACAGCCTAAAGCTGAACCTGCATCCACGCGCCAGCCACAGTATTAATACCCTGCCACTGCCGGTGAACCACGTTCGCCTGCTTATCGGCCCGGAAGGCGGTTTGTCCGCCGACGAAATTGCAATGACCTCCGGCTACGGATTTACTGATATCCTGCTGGGACCCCGTGTTCTGCGTACAGAAACCACAGCACTCACCGCGATAACGGCCCTACAGGTTCGTTTCGGCGATCTGGGTTAAGAGGAAACCAAATGATCAAGCTTGGCATCGTAATGGACCCTATCTCGTCCATTAACATCAAAAAAGACACCAGCTTCGCTATGTTACTGGAAGCGCAAAGCCGTGGTTATGAACTGCATTATATGGAGATGAATTCTCTGTATCTGCGCGGTGGTGAAGGCCGGGCGACCACCCGTAAACTGAGTGTTAAACAAGATTACGACGGCTGGTACGAATTCGGCACTGAGCAGGATATTGCGCTACAGGAGCTGGACGTGATCCTGATGCGTAAAGATCCGCCGTTTGATACCGAGTTCATTTATGCCACTTACATTCTTGAGCGTGCCGAAGAGAAAGGGACACTGATCGTCAACAAACCGCAGAGCCTGCGCGATTGTAACGAAAAGCTATTCACCGCCTGGTTCCCAGAACTGACGCCAGACACGCTGGTGACCCGCAACGCGGCGCAGCTGAAAGCCTTCCATAAAGAACACACTGATGTGATCCTCAAACCGCTGGACGGCATGGGTGGCGCATCCATCTTCCGTCTGAAACCTGACGACGCGAACGTTTCAGTGGTTATTGAAACGCTGACCGAGCACGGCAGCCGTTTCTGTATGGCGCAGAATTATCTGCCTGCGATCAAAGATGGCGACAAACGCGTTCTGGTGGTTGACGGTGAACCGGTTCCTTACTGCCTGGCACGTATTCCGGCGCAGGGTGAAACGCGCGGCAATCTGGCCGCCGGTGGCCGTGGTGAAGCCCGCCCGCTGAGCGAAAGTGACTGGGCCATTGCCCGTAAAGTCGCGCCGGTGTTGAAAGAAAAAGGGCTGATTTTTGTCGGTCTGGATATCATTGGCGACCGCCTGACTGAAATTAACGTCACCAGCCCGACCTGCGCTCGTGAAATCGAAGCCGCCTTCCCGATTTCCGTCACCGGCATGCTGATGGATGCGGTCGAAAAGCGTCTGGCAAACCGCTAATTCCCCTCCCCCTTCAGGCTGCAAGTGTGTTGGCTGCTCGAAGGGTTTTGGGTATATGAGTTGTTATGCAATGGCATAATGTTTCATTGTGCCATCCTTCCCCTGAGGTTAAACATCCTACATACCATGAACTTACAACATCACTTTCTTATTGCTATGCCCGGATTGGATGAACCCATGTTCAAGCGTTCGGTCATTTATGTCTGTGAACATAATGAAGACGGCGCAATGGGCCTGGTGATTAATAAACTGGTCGAAGACTTCACCGTTGAAAACGTGCTCGATAAGCTGGAGATCTCGCCGACGCCGCGCGACCCGGCCATTCGACTTGATCGCCCGGTGTTTTCCGGTGGCCCACTGGCAGATGATCGCGGTTTTATTTTGCATACCCCCCGCAGCGGCTTTGGCTCGAGCATTCAGATTTCTGACACCACCATGATCACCACCTCAAAAGACGTGCTGGAAACGCTCGGCACCGCAGAGCAACCTAAAAATGTGCTAGTTGCGCTCGGTTATGCTGCCTGGGAACAAGGCCAGCTGGAAAAAGAGTTACTGGATAACGCCTGGCTGACCATCGAAGCCAGCAGCGATATTCTGTTCCGTACACCGGTTGCTGACCGTTGGCGCGAGGCCGCAAAAATGATCGGTATTGACGTCAGCCAGCTCGCTACTCATGCAGGACACGCATAATGGCCAATCGCACCGTGTTCGCCTTTGACTTTGGTACCAAAAGCATCGGGCTGGCTATCGGCCAGGAAGTCACCGGCACCGCCCGCCCGCTGACGTCATTTAAGGCTCAGGACGGCACGCCGGACTGGCAGAAGATAGAAAAACTGCTCAAAGAGTGGTTGCCGGATGTCGTGGTTGTCGGCCTGCCGCTGAATATGGACGGCACCGAGCAGCCACTGACGGCACGAGCACGCAAGTTCGCCAACCGCCTGCATGGCCGTTTTGGCGTACAGGTTGAGCTGCATGACGAACGCCTGAGCACCGTCGAAGCCCGTGCTGAGTTGTTTGATCGCGGCGGTTTCCGCGCGCTGGATAAAGGCAGCGTAGATGCCGCTTCTGCGGTGATCATTTTGGAAAGCTGGTTTGAGAAGCAGTGGAGTCAGCCAGCGGCGGAGTGATGTCGGGTATCAGCCCACAGGCAATCCGCTGTAACCGGCTCTGTTCAAAGGTTTGCATACCGGCCTGCGAGCCGGTTTGCAAAATATCCGCCAGTTGATGCGTCTTACCTTCACGGATCAAATTGCCCACGGCTGGCGTTGAAGTCAGCACCTCAAACAGCGCAACCCGTTCCCCTTCTCTTCCCAATATCAATTTCTGCGCAACGATACCGCGCAAACTGCCTGCCAGCTGCGCACGAACAAAACCTTTCTCCTCGGCCGGAAATACGTCCACCAGCCGGTCAACGGCCTGCGTGGCGTTACGGGTATGCAGCGTCGCCAGCACCAAATGCCCGGTTTCCGCCGCCGTTAGTGCCAGCCGGATACTGTCGGCATCACGCAGTTCGCCGAGCAGTAGCACATCCGGATCTTCGCGCAGCGCACCGCGAACGGCATCGGTGAAAGAGTATGTATGCTTTCCCAGTTCCCGTTGCTGTATCAGGCACCGCTGACTGCTGTGAATAAATTCAATCGGGTCCTCCAGCGTAATAATATGCCGGGTGCAGGTGCGGTTCAGGTGGTCAATCATCGCCGCCAGCGTGGTGGATTTGCCGCTGCCGGTCGCCCCGGTCACCAGGATCAGCCCGTCTTCGTATTCCGTCAGGGTTGCCACCACCGGCGGCGCGTGAAGAGCCTCCAACTTTGGGCAACTTTGTGGCACGCGACGCAGCGCGGCAGAAAGCCCGTGCAGTTGTCTGAAGAAATTCACTCTCAAGCGTAAACCGTTTGCCAGCGTGATGGCGCCGTCCGTCTGGCCTTTACGCTGCAATTCGGTGTGCTGCGGGGGTTCAAGCCAGGTGTCACTCAGCCACTGCATATTTTCCGGCGTGATTTTTGCCATATTTTCCAGCGGCCTTAATTCTCCCTGGCGGCGTAACATCGGCTGATGCCCGGCACAAAGGTGCAGATCTGAGGCATTTTGCTTTACACTAAGCGCCACTAATTCATCGATATCCATTTTAAAATCTCCTGAGTCACTATGAGCCTTAGTCAGCCACACGCTATTGGAAAAAACTTACAGGATGTTCGCGAGAAAATCGCAGCCGCTGCACGGCGTTGCGAGCGGCCTCTGGAAGAAATTACGCTGCTTGCAGTCAGCAAAACCAAACCTGCGAGCGCTGTCGAAGAAGCGATCGCTGCCGGTCAGTTGGCGTTCGGTGAAAACTATGTTCAGGAAGGTGTGGAGAAGATTGCGCACTTTGCCGGCCATCAACCTGCACTGACCTGGCACTTTATCGGCCCGCTGCAATCCAATAAAAGCCGTCTGGTGGCCGAGAATTTTGACTGGTGCCATACGGTAGATCGGTTGAAAATCGCCCAGCGCCTGAATGAACAGCGCCCGGAACATCAGCCGCCCTTGCAGGTGTTGATTCAGGTAAATATCAGCGATGAAGCCAGCAAATCCGGCATTGCGCTCAGCGATATTGATGCGCTGGCCGATCAGATAAGCCAGATGCCGCGTCTTACTCTGCGTGGCCTGATGGCTATCCCGGCCGTCGAGCACGACTATGAACGCCAGTTGGCCGTTTTCAGCCAGATGCGTCGCGCCTTTGATGCACTCATGGCGCGTCATCCGCAGATCGACACGCTGTCGATGGGCATGACCGACGATATGCCCGCCGCCATCGCGGCAGGCAGTACGATGGTGCGTATTGGCACCGCGATATTTGGTGCGCGCGATTACGCGTAAGCGTGTTCACCTCTTATCCAGACAGACCTTAAATTTAATGAAGGAGCACCATGCAACATCGCAAATTATGTTTTATCGGCGCCGGTAACATGGCGGGCGCCATTATTTCTGGTCTGGTTGAAAGCGGCTATCCGGCAAAATTGATCAGCGTCTGTGCCCCTTCCGGCAAGAACCGTGACCCGCTGGCATCAAAATATGGCGTGAAAAGTAGCGATGATAATGTGGCCTGTGCGCAAGAAGCCGATGTGATTGTCATGGCGGTGAAACCGCAGCTGATGGCCGACGTATGTAAATCACTGCAAAAAGAGGTGGATTTCAGCGGCAAGCTGGTACTGTCGATTGCCGCAGGCATTAGCGTGGCGCGTTTTCGTTCCCTGCTTGGCGAGAAGCTCAGTATCGTGCGCATCATGCCCAATACGCCGTCACTGGTGGGCAAAGGCATGAGCGGCTTGTATGCGCCAAAAGAGGTGGGCCAGCAGGACCGGGATTACAGCAGTGATTTAATGGCTGCCGTCGGCAAAGTGTGCTGGGTTGATACCGAAGAGGGCATCAACCATATTATTGCCGCCGCAGGCAGCGCTCCGGCCTATTTTTTCCTGTTTATGGAAGCTATGCAAGCCGAAGCCGAACGTTTAGGATTCAGTGCCGAAATGGCGCGTATGCTGGTAGAACAGGCCGCCAGCGGTGCAACGGCACTGGTTGCTGCCAGTCCGGACACGCCACTGTCACAGCTGCGTGAGAACGTTACGTCTAAAGGCGGCACGACGTTTGAAGCACTAAAAGTTTTCACCGACCGCAAATTACCGGAGATCGTCTCCGAGGCCATGCAGGCCGCCATTACCCGCGCGCAGGAAATGGAAAAACAGTTCTAATTACAATATTAAAGGTAACGCATGTTAACGCTGACTTTTCTGGTTAAAACCCTGATTGATCTTTATGTGATGGTTCTGCTGTTGCGGATCTGGATGCAATGGGCGCGCACCGATTTTTACAATCCGTTCTCACAGTTTGTGGTGAAAATTACTCAGCCTATTATCGGGCCGCTACGCCGAATTATCCCGCCTCTGGGGCCGATTGACAGCGCCTCGCTGCTGCTGGCTTTCCTGCTGATGACGGTCAAATATCCACTACTGCTGTTGATTCAGGGTGGGGGGATTTCACTCAGTCCTTATAACCTGCTGTTCGGCCTGATTTCGCTGGTGAAGTCCGCCGGTTATCTGGTGTTCTGGCTGATTATTATCCGTTCACTGATGAGCTGGGTGAGCCAAGGCCGTGGCCCGATGGATTACGTCCTGATGCAGCTGACGGAGCCGTTAATGTCCCCTATTCGTCGTTTTCTGCCTGCGATGGGCGGCATCGACTTTTCGGCGATGATCGTGATTCTTATCCTATATATGCTGAATTATCTCGGCATGGACATGCTGGGTGAGCTGTGGTTCCTGCTCTAAGCCCGGCTTACTGGCAGGCTGACGCGCTGGTACTGCGGCTGGTTATCCAGCCCAAAGCCAGCCGCGACAGCCTGGTGGGATTGCATGGCGACGAATTTAAAGTCGCCATCACCGCCCCGCCGGTGGACGGCCAGGCCAATTCGCATCTGATGAAATATCTCGCTAAACAGTTTAAAGTCGCCAAAAGTCAGGTCTGCATTGAAAAGGGCGAGCTGGGCCGCCATAAACAAGTCCGCATTACGAATCCGCAAAATATCCCGGCTGAGGTCGCGATACTGCTCGCTGAATAAATTCATTCCAGATGGTCTTCAGGACGTTATTTTATGCAAAAAGTCGTTTTAGCTACCGGTAACCCCGGTAAAGTGCGCGAGCTCGCCCATCTGTTGGCTGATTTCGGTCTGGATGTGGTCGCACAAACTGAGCTGGGCGTGGACTCCGCCGAAGAGACCGGCCTGACGTTTATTGAAAATGCCATTCTGAAAGCCCGTCACGCCGCCGCCATCACCGGCCTGCCCGCCATTGCCGATGACTCCGGTCTGGCCGTTGACGTCCTCGGCGGCGCGCCGGGCATCTACTCCGCCCGCTACGCCGGCCTTGATGCCAGCGACCAGCAAAATCTCGACAAGCTGTTGGTGACGTTAAAAGATGTCCCGCAACACCAGCGTGGAGCGCAGTTCCATTGCGTCCTGGTGTATATGCGTCATGCCGAAGACCCGACACCGCTGGTCTGCCACGGCAGTTGGGATGGCGAAATTCTGTTGAGTGAAGCGGGAAAAGGCGGCTTCGGCTATGACCCGATATTCCACGTTCCGGCGCTGGGTAAATCCGCTGCTGAACTGACGCGCGAAGAGAAGAGTGCCATATCGCACCGGGGCCAGGCGCTGAAATTACTGTTAGACGCGATGAAAGAAACATTACCGAAGAATGCGGCCCTGGAAAATACGGTCCTAAAAAATGCAGCCCTAAAAAATGAATAAGTTACCGCCGCTGAGTCTTTACATCCATATTCCGTGGTGCGTGCAGAAATGCCCGTACTGCGATTTCAATTCCCACGCGCTGAAAGGTGAAGTACCACATGACGACTATGTCGCGCATCTGCTGGCTGATCTGGATGCTGATGTGCATCTGGCCGCTGGCCGTGATGTGAAGACGATTTTCATCGGTGGCGGAACCCCAAGTTTGCTGAGTGCAGCCGCGATGCAAAACCTGCTTGATGGCGTGCGGGCCCGCCTGCCGCTGGCGGCGGATGCTGAAATTACGATGGAAGCCAATCCGGGTACGGTCGAAGCAGACCGCTTCAGTGCTTATCAGCGCGCCGGAGTGAACCGCATCTCTATTGGCGTGCAAAGTTTCAGTGCGCAAAAACTCGAGCGTCTGGGGCGCATTCACGGCCCGGATGAGGCCAAACGTGCAGCCCATCTGGCAACTAGCCTGAATCTTCGCAGCTTTAATCTCGATTTAATGCACGGATTACCGGATCAGACACTGGAAGAGGCGTTGGATGATTTGCGCCAAGCCATTGCACTCAACCCGCCGCATTTGTCGTGGTATCAGCTAACGATTGAACCCAACACGATGTATGCCTCGCGTCCGCCAAAACTGCCGGATGATGATGCACTGTGGGATATTTTCGAGCAGGGCGACCAATTACTGACCGCTGCCGGTTATCAGCAATACGAAACCTCGGCCTATGCCAAATCGGGCTATCAGTGTCAGCACAATCTCAATTACTGGCGTTTTGGTGATTATCTGGGAATTGGCTGCGGTGCCCACGGCAAACTGACACGGCCAGATGGGCAGATCCTGCGGACGGTGAAAACCAAACATCCCCGCGGCTATATGCAGGGCCGGTACATGGATAAACAGCATGACGTGGAAACCAGCGAACTGCCGTTCGAATTCTTTATGAACCGTTTCCGCCTGCTGGAAGCGGCACCACGTGAAGAGTTTGCGATTTATACCGGTCTGGACGAAAGCGTGATCCGCGCTCAGCTTGATGAGGCCATCGCGAAGAATTACTTGCTGGAAACCGATTCACACTGGCAGATAACCCAGCATGGCAAGCTGTTCCTGAACTCGCTGCTGGAACTGTTTCTGGACGAGTAGACGAAAAAAAGACAACAAAAAAAGGGCTCTGCGAAAAGACGAACAGAGCCCCTTTTTTATGCGTTATGCAAGGCGAATTTACTTCAGATCGGCAAGCAACGTTTTATGTTGTTTATCCAGCGCTTTCACACGGTTACAGACATCATCACCGAATTTTTTGAAGTCCTGCTCCTGCTTGCTCCATTCGTTCTGCACCGCTTGTTGCAGACCGCCCAGATTTCCCATCATGGCCTGTAGCGGATTGCTACCGCTGGTCACTTGCTTGACGCCCATTTCGTTCAGGCTGTCTTGCATCACACCGCCCATGCTTTGCTCAAGAATGTGCTGACCATCCTGTTTCACCTGCTCAACCGCTTTGTGATGGAAGGTCAGACCGTCAGGGCGATGTTCGAGAATACGGTTCATCTGCTGCTTGAGCTGAGTATCCAGCGTCGTCAGGCGATTACGCACGTTGCTTTCGCTGCCGAGCTGCTGGACGATCACTTTATCCATCGCCACACGGCCTTTCTCCAGATGCGCGGTGGCACCCTGGTCGATCCACGGCAGGTCACGGCGCAGCGAGGCCTGATAATCAATCGCCTCCTGACGCTGTTTGGCGCTCAGGGTAAGTGCGTTGCCGTTTTGTGTCACATCACCGTTCGGGGTGATCTGCAAGCTACTGTTAGCCCCTATCACCTGGACATTCTGCGGCGTGATCACCACGTCGTCTTGCGGGTTCACATTGCACTGGTAATCCGCCTGCGCACTCCATGCGGTCATTGCCAACAGTGCGGCGACGCCCAGTTTCGATCCCGTTTTGAATTCCATGATCTCTCCCTTTAGACAGCAAACAATTAAAATATTGAACGGCCAATTCGTTGCGCCAGTTTCTCTAAGGCAGCGGTTCCGGCCAAAGAGTTCCCTGCGGCGTCAAGTTCCGGTGACCAGACGGCGATACACATCTCGCCCGGCACGATAGCAATGATGCCGCCACCCACACCGGATTTCCCCGGCATTCCTACCCGATAGGCAAACTCACCGGCACCGTCGTACATTCCGCTGGTGACCATCAGCGCGTTGATCTGACGCGCCTGACGCGGTTCAATCAGTGCAACTTCAGCGCCTAGCGGCTGGCCTTTGTTCGCCAGATAGACGAAGGTGCGCGCGAGTTCCGCACAGCTCATGCGCAGCGCACAATAATGAAAATAGGTGTGGAGCACGGTGATGACGTCGTTGTCGAAATTACCGAAAGATTTCATTAAATAGGCGATAGCCGCATTACGGTCAGAATGTTCGAACTCTGAACGTGCTACGTGCCGATCGTAGTTGATATCTGGCTGTCCGGCCAGTTGACGCACGACTTCCAGCATTCTTTGCTTGGGGGCCGTCAGGCGGGTTTGCAGTAAATCACACACGACCAGCGCACCGGGATTGATAAACGGGTTACGCGGTTTCCCTTGTTCCAGCTCGAGCTGAACCAGTGAGTTAAAGGGCTGCCCCGACGGCTCTTTACCGACACGTTGCCAGATTTCACTCTCCTGATAGCGCGTGAGCGCAAGCGTCAGGCTGAGCACTTTGGAGATGGATTGAATGGAAAAGCGGGTATCGGCATCCCCGGCGCTGAACGTCTCACCGGAGGTGGTGTGTACCGCAATGCCCAGATGATCAGGGCTGACGTCGGCCAGCGCCGGAATGTAGCTCGCGACCTTGCCACGGCCAATCAGCGGGCGTACCTGCGCCAAAATTTCTTCGAGTAAGCGGTTATCTAATTCAGTAGCCAACGTCGCAACTCCAGATGTAACAAAGGTGCCACAAGGGCACCTTTTATTTTAGCCATCCCGCAGGATCTGCCTAAATCATTTGAATCGCATCAAGGCGGCAACTGAACTTATCCCCGGGAGCTTACATGAGTAAGTGACCGGGATAAGTGAAAGCAGCCAACGCCGAGGCGGCTCGAAGGATAACGGCAGATTTAATCCCACCAAATGTCGAAGAGATCAGAAACTTCAACGTCTTCCATCTTATGGTCTTCCAACCATTTTTTAACCAGAGCGCGGTGCTCGTCGGTGCAATGACCGATATCCTGCAGGCAGATCAAACCTTCCCACTGCAGGTAGCCGCTGCCATCAAAGGCCAGTTTGTTCGGCTCGATCGCGCCTTCGATGAACGCGTCCAACTGCTCGTCGATGGTTTCAACCGGGGTGCCTTCCGCGAAACGCCATTTTACCGAGAAGCCCAGTTCCTGGAACTCGGCAATGTGTAACTTCTTACGTAAACGACGACTACGATTCTTGGCCATTATTGCTTCCTCTCAAACATCAGATCCCATACGCCGTGACCTAAACGCTGGCCACGCATTTCGAACTTAGTGACCGGGCGCGATTCAGGGCGCGGTACATAATTATTTTCCTGCGACAGGTTAGTCCAGTTTTCAAGGCTGGTCATCACCTCAAGCATATGTTCGGCGTAAGGCTCCCAGTCGGTTGCCATGTGGAATACGCCGCCCACTTTCAATTTACTGCGCAGCAGTTCAACGAAGGCAGGTTGAACGATGCGGCGCTTATTATGACGCGCTTTATGCCACGGGTCAGGAAAGAATAGCTGCACCATGTCCAGCGAGCCATTCGGAATCATTTTTTCCAGCACTTCTACCGCATCGTGACACATTACGCGCAGGTTGCTGACACCCTCTTCCTGCGCCGTTGCCAGACAGGCACCGACGCCAGGCGAGTGCACTTCAATACCGATGAAGTTCTGCTCAGGTTTCTGCGCGGCCATGGTCACCAGCGATGTCCCCATACCAAAACCGATCTCAAGCACCACCGGAGCCGCGCGACCAAACAGCGCGTCAATGTCCAGTGGCTGCGCCTCGTATTCAACGCCCATCACCGGCCAGAGAGTGTCGAGCGCATGTTGCTGACCTTTGGTCAGGCGGCCCTGACGGCGAACAAAACTGCGGATACGGCGCATAACACGACCGCTCTCATCGAACTCCGGGGAAACGACGTCGTTTTTCATAGGGCTTTCACTCTATAGGGCAATGCTGTTCTCAGCAGTGCGCGGTTGGGCAGTCGCGGTTAGGCAACAAATCAGCGAATGGCGCATTATCCAAACCTCTGCCCGATAAGCAAGCCTTGCGGGCATAAACAGTCCGGAAAGTTCCGGTTTACACCCTTCGGCGTCTGTGATGTGATCCGGCCCTGACTTTCATCCTGCCGGATTTACCACTCACCTATGATACAGAACTTCGCGCCTCTGGTGCTGGACTGGTACCAACGCTACGGGCGTAAAACGCTGCCGTGGCAGCTCGAAAAAACGCCCTACAAAGTATGGCTGTCTGAGGTGATGTTGCAACAAACGCAGGTTGCGACTGTCATTCCCTATTTTGAACGCTTTATGGCACGTTTTCCTACGGTTGGGGATCTGGCAATTGCCCCGCAGGATGAAGTTCTGCATCTGTGGACCGGGCTCGGTTATTACGCCCGGGCGCGCAATCTGCACAAAGCAGCGCAGACCATTGCCACGGAACATGGCGGCGTATTTCCGACTGATTTCGACGCCGTTAACGCCCTGCCCGGTATTGGCCGCTCTACGGCGGGTGCGGTGTTGTCGCTCTCTCTGGGCCAACACCACCCTATTCTCGACGGTAACGTGAAACGCGTGCTGTCACGCTGCTACGCGGTTGATGGCTGGCCGGGCGAGAAGAAGGTTGAAAACCGCCTGTGGCACATCGCCGAAGAGGTCACTCCGGCGAAAGGCGTCGAGCAGTTTAATCAGGCGATGATGGATTTGGGGGCGATGGTTTGTACCCGTTCCAAACCCAAATGTGAGCTTTGTCCACTCAAGACCCACTGCGAAGCTTACGCGCACAATAGCTGGGCGAAATATCCGGGTAAAAAACCCAAGAAAACCTTGCCGGAAAGAACCGCCTATATGCTGATGATTCAGCTGGAGAATGGCGTCTGGCTGGAGCAACGTCCGCCGGTCGGGTTGTGGGGCGGCTTATTCTGCTTCCCGCAGTTTGCGAGCGTTGAGGAGCTGGAAAGCGGCGTCAAAAAATATGGCGTTACCCTTGATCAGTTGCAACAGCAGACGGCTTTTCGTCACACTTTCAGCCATTTCCATCTGGATATCGTCCCGATGTGGCTAAATCTACGTTCAATACCGGGTTGCATGGATGAAGGTGCGGGTCTCTGGTATAACTTAGCGCAACCACAATCCGTCGGACTGGCCGCACCGGTTGAACGTTTATTAACGCAGCTGGCAAAAGAACCGCTCCAACAGAATGATCATAAGGAATTAGCATGAGCAGAACGATTTTTTGTACCTTTCTGAAACGCGATGCCGAAGGGCAAGACTTCCAGCTTTATCCGGGCGAGATTGGCAAACGCATCTTTAACGAGATTTCGAAAGAAGCCTGGTCGCAGTGGATGAGTAAACAGACCATGCTGATCAACGAGAAAAAACTCAGCATGATGAATCCGGAAGACCGTAAGTTGCTGGAGCAAGAGATGGTGAATTTCCTGTTTGAAGGTCAGGACGTGCATATCGAAGGTTATACGCCGCCTTCCAGCTAATTATCTCCAGGCACTCCCCAGAACCAACATTTAAGGCAGTCACTCCCGGGTGCCTGCTTCTTTCATCAGAAATGGTTTAAAGATGAAGAAAATTTTAGCTGTGCTGATTATCGCGCCGATGTTGATCTCCTGCTCCGGCAGCAAGAAAGACTCGTTTAATGAAGCTTACGTCAAGGATACCAACGGCTTCGATATTCTGATGGGCCAGTTTGCCCACAATATCGAGAACATCTGGGGGCTGAATGAAGTCCTGATTGCCGGGCCTAAAGACTACGTAAAATACAGCGATCAATATTATACCCGCAGCCATATCAACTTTGATGCGGGTACGATCACCATCGAAACCATTGCCGGTACCGATCCGGCGGCGAACCTGCGTCAGGCTATCATCAGCACGTTATTGGTCGGGGAAGATCCCGGCAACGTTGACCTCTACTCTGACGCCAATGACATCCAGATCAGTAAAGAGCCAATGCTCTATGGTCAGGTGTTGGACAACACCGGGCAGCCAATCCGCTGGCAGGGTCGCGCCGCCAGTTTCGCTGATTATCTGGTACAAAATAAGTTACAGCGCCGCCAGTCGGGGCTGCACATCATCTATTCCGTTACGATTCAGATGGTGCCAAACCACCTGAACAAACGTGCGCATAAATACCTGCCAATGGTGCGCGAAGCCTCAGCCAAATATGGCGTGGACCAGTCACTGATACTGGCGATCATGCAGACAGAGTCCGCCTTTAACCCGTATGCGGTGAGTAATGCGGATGCGCTGGGTCTGATGCAGGTCGTGCAACATACTGCGGGCGTTGACGTGTTTAAGTCTGAAGGTAAATGGGGCAAACCAAGCCGCAGTTATCTGTTTGATCCGCAAAACAACATCAATACGGGTACCGCGTATCTGGCGATGTTGCAGAACGTTTATCTCGGGAATATCAACAACCCGACGTCTAAACGTTATGCGGTGATCACCGCCTACAACGGCGGCGCGGGCAGTGTATTGCGCGTGTTCAACAGCAATAAAACTCAGGCGTTTAATATCATCAACAATATGGCGCCAGGCGACGTTTACAACACGCTCACCACCAAGCATCCGTCCGGTGAGTCACGCCGTTATCTGTATAAAGTAAACAATACGCAGAAGAGCTATCGCCGCATCGATTAATCCAATGCGGGATGGCAGCAATAAAAAACGGAGGCCAAATGGCCTCCGTTTTTTATTATTCATCATGCAAAAAAATCAAAGAGTTACTTTGCGATCACGTAACCCATAATGCGCTTCCAGCCGACCGATTTTTTCTCCACGTACACGCCCTGCAACTCCGGCGAGAAGCCCGGCAACAGGTTGATACCCTCTTCCAGCGCCATAAAGTAGCGCTGAACCGCGCCGCCCCACAGTTCCCCTGGAACAACGCAGAGCACGCCTGGCGGGTAAGGCAGTGCACCTTCGGCAGCAATACGCCCTTCGGCCTCGCCAATCGCCACCAGTTGGACGTTATCGCGAATAAACTCACTGTGGGCGTCCTGCGCGTTCATGACAACCTGCGGGAACCCGGCCTCGCGGAACATCTCTTTCTGCAACTCTTTGACGTCAAAACTGACGTACAGATTATGCATCTCCTGGCACAGCTGGCGGATGGTGTAATGACGGTATCTGTCCTCGTTTTTACGGTACACCGTCGGCAGGACTTCACTGAGTGGCGCATCTTCTTCGATATAGCGCTCAAAGCGGGCGATCTCTTCAATCAGTAGCTGCATTTTCGCCGGTGTCTCCGCTGGCGTCAGCAGGAACAGAATCGAGTTGAGGTCGCATTTTTCCGGAACGATGCCGTTCTCACGCAGGAAGTTAGCCAGGATCGTCGCCGGAATACCAAACTCGGTGTATTTACCGCTGCTCGCATCAATGCCCGGAGTGGTCAGCAGCAATTTGCAAGGATCGACGAAATACTGCTTCTCGGCATACCCCTCAAAGGCGTGCCAGCGCTCGCCCGGCACGAAGTCGAAGAAACGCACATCGTTGGCCATCTGTTCGGTATCGTGATGCTGCCACGGCGTGCCATCCACCATCGGCGGTACAAACGGCAGGATCATAGAACACTGATCGAGCAACATTTTGCGCGCTTCAATACCGAGCTTCACGCACTCCATCCACATATGCTTGCCGCTGCCGCCGGCATGAATGCGCGCATTAACGTCCAGCGAGGCAAACAGCGGATAAAACGGGCTGGTTGAGGCGTGCATCATAAAAGCATTGTTGAGTTTCTTATGGCTGCAATGACGCTTCTGACCTTTGATATGGTTATCTTTTTTGTGAATTTGCGAGGTCTGAGAGAACCCGGCCTGCTGCTTATGAACTGACTGGGTGACAATAATGCCCGGGTCGTTTTCATTCAGCTCCAGCAACAGCGGCGAGCACTGCTGCATCATCGGGATGAACTGCTCATAGCCGACCCACGCGGAGTCAAACAGGATGTAATCGCACAGGTGGCCGATTTTGTCTACCACCTGACGGGCGTTATAAATGGTGCCGTCGTAAGTACCGAGCTGAATAATTGCCAACCGGAATGGGCGCTTTTCACCGGCACGTTCCGGGGCAACCCGTTTGATCTGTCCGCGTAAATAGCTTTCATCAAAGCATTCCGCGTCAATACCGCCAATAAAGCCAAACGGATTGCGTGCGGTTTCCAGATAAACCGGCGTGGCACCGGCCTGTAGCAGCGCACCGTGGTGGTTGGATTTATGGTTGTTACGGTCAAACAGCACCAGGTCACCGCGCGTCAGCAACGCGTTAGTGACGACTTTATTGGCGGCCGACGTGCCGTTCAGGACGAAATAGGTTTTGTCTGCGCTGAAAACTTTGGCAGCATATTTCTGCGCATCTTTTGCCGAGCCTTCATGGATAAGCAAGTCACCCAGTTTGACGTCTGCATTGCACATGTCGGCGCGAAAAATGTTCGGGCCGAAGAAATCATAAAACTGACGGCCGGCCGGATGGCGACGGAAAAATTCACCCCCCTGATGTCCGGGGCAAGCAAAGGTCGAATTTTCCATCTCGACATATTTTTTCAGCGTATCGAAAAAGGGAGGGAATAGCGCTTCTTCATAGGTCTGCGCGGCAGACTCAATCTGCGCGGCATAAAATGCCTGATTGGCATCGGACAGCACAATCACGCCCTTTAGCACGGACAAATAATCAGGGGACACCAGCTCTGCGCCCTGCACTGCAACAAACGCCGGAATACCAAAACCCAGCGCGTCTATCTCTGCCAACCGGCCACTGTTTAAATCGCCCACAGAGATAATAATGGCGGCCACGTCGGCATAGTCGGCGCGACGCAGATCTACCACCACGCGGTGAGATTCAAGGTAGGGTGCCACGGAGGCACTTGCTGCAATTTTCAAAAGTTTCATTAAGACTCTCAAACGGTTAAGTAAGAGGGTGTGCCAGTTAGCACGGCAATGAGCAGGTTCTTACGTCGTCGAGTAAAAGCGCGCAGATCCGGCCCGACAAAGTGACGCAGGCGTGAGCGAGATATCAGGCGCGAAAGCACAATGCCAGCAGGCAAAGGGGAAACGAGTCAGGGATCAGGCCCAGCCACGTCTGATAGACATCAGTAAAATCAGAGAAGGCTCTGTTTTTAATCATGCCTAACAGCGAGCAAGGTAGCCTTACCGCATGGAGAGAAGTGCAAAAGGAGAAAAACAGGAAATGCGCGGTTCACAGCACCCGGAGAAGATCATCAGCCATGTTTTGCGCTTACAAAATGCGCGATGTGATAAACCAGTCATGCCGCAACCCTCTTGAGCTGTCGCGAGAAAAAGGAAACATCTCAGTCAATAAATCGGCGCAATAATGGCATCATTCTCCCAGCGGTACAAGCCCGCCACGTCGCCATTTTCCTTACAAAATGCGACATTTTTAACCCACTAATTTGACACTATTTCTTCACCGGTTGTATGGCTGCCAGACGCCCTACAGGATCTTTGTCCTGTCATTGTGTTAAAAAACGCCATTCAGACCGTCCGACCGACGCTTACTGAAAAAAGCCATTGACGACGCACAGCCAATACGGTTTAATGCGCCCCGTTGCCCGGATAGCTCAGTCGGTAGAGCAAGGGATTGAAAATCCCTGTGTCCTTGGTTCGATTCCGAGTCCGGGCACCAAATTCATATCAACGGACCTCTACGGAGGTCCGTTTTTGCTTTGTAAGCCCCGCTAAATCAGCCACTCTCCCAAACCTCAATTCCACCGAACTCAATCTAACTCTCCCCACATCAAGCCGCTTGTGCGGGTACAAATGAGGGTATATACACAGTTAACTTGAAGATGCATTTTTCAGCATCTGGAAGTTGTCATTAATTCGGCGTGGCAACGCACCAGAAAGTCCCGGTAATATTTCACTAAAAAATCGTCTTATCTCCTCCCGGAAC
>BHES01000041.1 GCA_003864575.1 Enterobacterales bacterium | reverse complement strand
CATCGCTGCAGAACGATGTGGCAATTACTGAACAATGTCAGACAATTTATGAAAGCCGCTTCACCTTTCCCTGGCAACAAACATGGGTTAACAAAAGTGGAGCGGTATTAAGCGCAGTTATTTAGTCTAAATGAAAACCGTTATCAACGGGAAGGGATAACGTTTTGGAAAGCGTTGGAAACGTTTGAATCTTTAAATTCAAATTCAAGGTCGTGGGCGTCGGCCCACACCGGGCGAGTTTGAGTGGCGGCTCAGTTCGCTTTTAAATTCAAAAGTAAAACCTTGGGTTGCCACCCAAACTGGCTTTAAGAGGCGCCTATCGCCGCGCCTCTTAAAAATCTCCGGCTCTTTTAAAAACAGCAACTGCGCTGGTCACAATGGACGTGTTTCAGGGGCTTCTGCTATAGCCGCAAAATGTCATCGCTCCGCGATGCCCGGCTGCAGGTTTGAGCCAACGGTAAAGACGTTGTCTCGCCACCGACTTGCCGGTGACATTTTTGAACGCGACCGAGGCTTTTTTTAAATCCAAACCCAAATCCAAAACTCGATCTGTTTTGTTTTTTAAAATGCTGAAGCCGCATTCAAAGCCAGAACCGTTCTTGTCTTTTAAAAAGTCCGGGCCGCATTCAAAAATGGCGCTGAGCCAGAGGTGGAAAACCGCGTGTCTTTTTACGCGGGTTGTAACCCGCAGCGAAGGAACCGCAACGCGGCGCTATTTTGCGGCGATAACGGCGGCGCCTGAAACACGGCCATCCCGATTCAGCGAAGCGCGGAGTTTAAAAACGCAGGATTCCAAAGGAGGCACGTTTATGCCTCCTTTGGGCCAGTGTGGGCGGCGAGCCCACGACCTTAAATTTGAATTTGAATTTAAATTTGAAATTAAAAATAAAGACTTATTGCTTCGCTTTGCGCTTAATCACTATCCAACTGATCAGCCCCAAAACCGAGCCAAATACGATGAACCAGATCCCTAATGCGAATTGTGGGGGCATAGCACCGCCAAGCGCCGGGTCGCCGTTACCGACGATCAGACCGTGGACCACCGCGACAATGCCAATGACGATAAGTATCAGACTGTTGCGCAGTAAACGACGCGGCAGGGAGAAGGGTTTTCTTTCAATGGCCATGGGGGCATCCTTGAGATCAATGTTGGAAATAATGTTGGAAATAAAGAAGGGCGCATCATAGCGCCCTTCTGTTTCTTGTCAAAATGCCGTGTGCTGCGACCGTTAGCGGCGGTTACGCACCAACTGGTAACGACGAGTGAGATACTCCACTGGTGCGCTCCAGATATGCACTAAGCGGCAGAACGGGAACAGCAGGAATAACGTCATACCAAGCACCAAATGCACGCGGAAGATAAACGCCACACCGTCAAGATGTGCCGCTGCTCCACCGTGGAAGGTTACGACGGATTGTGCCCAGCCCACCAGTTTCATCATTTCGCTGCCGTCCATATGCTGGGCGGAGAACGGAATAGTGCTGAGCCCGAGCGCACATTGAATCACCAACAGGGCAATGATCATAATATCGCCAAAACTTGAGCTGGCGCGCACGCGATCGTTGCTCAGACGTCGCCACAGCAGCAGCCCCCCACCGATCAGCGTCATCACGCCACAGGCACCGCCCGCCCACATCGCCATTTGCTGTTTAACCGGCACCGGCAGAAAGGACTCATACATCCAGTGCGGCGTCAGCATCCCGAAGGCGTGACCGGCAATAATGCCGAGAATACCGACGTGGAACAGCGGTGACGCGACGCGCAGGATCTTCTTCTCCATAATCTGGCTCGAACCGGCCCGCCAGCTGTACTGGCCGTAGTCATAACGCAGCCAGCTACCGACCAGGAACACCGTGCCGCACAGGTACGGATAAATATTGAAGAAAAAGTTGTTGAGGAAGTCAGTCATTTGCGTGGTTCCCCCGCAGGTGTGTCATCAAGGTTCAGGTACTGTGGCGCAACCGCGCCGGCGAAGCGTTTCTGGTGCGCGGCTTCATCACCGCTCGCACAGCTCTGCTCGCCGAGGAACTTAATTTGTTCCTCTTCCCATACCGCATCCAGCGCAGCCGGTGTGTCATCACGCGCTTCCTGTTTAATACTGTCGCGCACGGTTTGCGTGGCAATATCGGCACCGGACATCGCCAGCAGCAGGTCAAACAGTTCAGCGTACTGGCTGCTGCGCTCCTGCAAACGTGCGCTAAGCAGGGCCAGAATCGGGGCGATATCGCGCAAACCTTCGCGCGCCCTCTGCTCATCACCGGTGGTCAGATATTCCAGATAAAGCGGCAGGTGATCCGGCAGCTCGCGGCTGTCGATTTCCAGCCCGGCTTCCCGATATTGCCCCATCAGGTCAACCATCGCCTGACCCCGGTCGCGGGATTCCCCATGCACGTGTTCGAACAGCAGCAGCGAGGTGGCGCGACCACGGTCAAACAGGCCGGTATAAGCTGACTGTGCATCCAACAACTCCTGCTGGCAGAAGCTCTGGATGTACAGCGCCAAATCCTGACGCTGTTGTGCAGTCAGTTCAGTGGCTTCATCTATCGCGTCGAGCAACTCCGGCCGGTATTCCCACAGGTCGGCTGACGGATAATCAAGCAGTAAGCCTATGACGCGTAAACTGTTCATGAGCCCTTCCTTTCAGTTTTAGCGCCGATGTCAATGGCATCAATGCGTTTGCTGTTGAACAGGTTGAATTTGGTGTCGCTGCCGTGGCAGCCGTCACCAAAGCTGAAACCACAACCTTTCGCTTCAGGGAAGGCTTCACGCGCCTGTTCACGGTGGCTGGAAGGCACCACGAACCGGTCTTCGTAATTGGCAATCGCAAGATAGCGGTACATTTCCTGCGCCTGCGCTTCGCTTAAACCAACCTGCTCCAGCGCGCTGGTATCCACCACGCCGTCTACCGATTCAGCACGTTTGAAGTGTCGCATCGCCAGCATACGTTTCAGGGCCAACAGCACCGGCTCCGGATCGCCCGCAGTCAGCAGGTTCGCCAGATATTGCACCGGAATGCGCAGGCTTTCGACGTCAGGCAACACGCCGGTGTGCGGCAATGCGCCCGCGTCGGCGGCGGACTGAATCGGTGACAGCGGCGGTACGTACCAGACCATCGGCAGCGTGCGGTATTCCGGGTGCAGCGGCAGCGCCAGCTTCCATTCAATCGCCATTTTGTACACCGGCGACTGACGGGCGGCGTCCATTACGGATAACGGAATGCCATCAATTTCTGCCTGAGCGATCACTTCCGGGTCATTCGGATTGAGGAAGATGCTCATCTGGCTTTCGTACAGGTCTTTCTCGTTTTCTACCGAGGCCGCCTGTTCGATGCGGTCTGCGTCATACAGCACCACGCCAAGATAGCGAATACGGCCTACGCAGGTTTCGGAGCAAACGGTCGGCTGACCGGCTTCGATGCGCGGATAGCAGAAGATGCATTTTTCTGATTTGCCGCTTTTCCAGTTGAAGTAGATTTTTTTGTACGGGCAGCCGGTCAGGCACATACGCCAGCCGCGACATTTGTCCTGGTCGATCAGCACGATGCCGTCTTCGCCGCGTTTATAAATCGCGCCGCTCGGGCAGGTCGCCACGCAGGCCGGATTCAGGCAGTGTTCACACAAACGTGGCAAATAGGCCATGAAGGTGTTTTCGAATTCGCCGTACATCTCCTTTTGCATATTGGCAAAGTTCTGGTCAGCGGAACGCTTGCTGAACTCGGTGCCCAGATCGTCTTCCCAGTTCGGGCCACCGACGATTTTGTTCATGCGTTTGCCAGTCAGCAACGAGCGCGGACGGGCCACGGGCTGATGTTTGCCCTCTTTCGCGGTGTGCAAATGCTGATAGTCAAAGTCAAACGGCTCATAGTAATCGTCGATTTCCGGCATATGCGGGTTGGCGAAGATTTTATGCAGCAGGTTGGCTTTGTTGCCCATGCGCGGCTGCAGTTTGCCGTTGATTTTGCGTATCCAACCGCCCTTCCATTTTTCCTGATTTTCCCAGTCGGTTGGGTAGCCCAGGCCCGGTTTGGTTTCCACGTTGTTAAACCACGCGTACTCCATCCCTTCGCGGCTGGTCCAGACGTTTTTACAGGTCACGGAACAGGTGTGGCAGCCAATGCATTTGTCGAGATTCAGCACCATGCCGACTTGTGAACGAATTTTCATTTGGCTTTCTCCTGTTTCACTGGCACTGGCGCCTGCACGTAATCATTACCTTCGTCATCTAACCAGTCGATACGGTTCATTTTGCGCACAATCACAAACTCATCGCGGTTTGAACCCACGGTACCGTAGTAGTTGAAACCGTAAGAAAGCTGCGCATAGCCGCCGATCATATGCGTCGGTTTCGGACAGACACGAGTCACCGAGTTATGAATACCGCCGCGCTGCTGGCTGATTTCAGAACCTGGAATGTTCACGATACGTTCCTGCGCGTGATACATCATGGTCATCCCCGCCGGTACGCGCTGGCTGACCACCGCACGGGCGCTCAGTGAGCCATTGGCGTTGAAGGCTTCGATCCAGTCGTTGTCTTCAATGCCCAGATGCGTCGCGTCTTCTTCACTCAGCCAGACAATCGGACCGCCACGACCTAAGGTCAGCATCAGCAGGTTGTCGCTGTAGGTTGAGTGAATGCCCCATTTCTGGTGCGGCGTCAGGAAGTTCAGCGCCATTTCCGGGTTACCGTTCGGTTTCGCGTTGAGCAGCGGCTGCGCAGCGCGGGTGTCGATTGGCGGACGGTAAACCAGCAGGCTTTCACCAAAGGCGCGCATCCATGCGTGATCCTGATAAATCTGCTGACGGCCGGACAGCGTGCGCCATGGGATCAGCTCATGCACGTTGGTGTAACAGGCGTTATAAGAGACGTGTTCATCTTCCAGGCCTGACCAGGTTGGGCTGGAGATAATTTTGCGCGGCTGAGCCTGAATATCGCGGAAGCGGATTTTCTCGTCTTCTTTGTTCAGCGCCAGATGGGTATGGTCGCGACCGGTGTTTGCACTGAGCGCCGCCCAGGCTTTTACGGCAACCTGCCCGTTGGTTTCTGGTGCCAGCGTTAGGATCACTTCTGCCGCGTCAATGGCACTGTCGATATTCGGACGCCCTTTTGCCACGCCATCCGCTTTGGTGTAGTTGAGTTTTTTCAGCAACTCGACTTCACTTTCGGTATTCCAATTGATGCCTTTACCGCCATTACCCAGCTTGTCCATCAACGGACCCAGCGAGGTGTAGCGTTCGTAGGTATTCGGGTAATCGCGCTCCACCACCATCAGATGCGGGGCGGTGACGCCTGGGATCAGTTCGCACTCACCTTTTTTCCAGTCTTCCACGCCAAACGGCTGAGCCATTTCAGCGGCGGAGTCGTGTTGAATCGGCAGCGTGACCAGATCGGTTTCCACGCCCAAATGGCCGACGCAAACGCGGGAGAACTCTTTGGCGATGCCTTTATAGATTTCCCAGTCGCTTTTTGAATCCCACGCCGGGTCAACGGCAGCGGACAGCGGGTGAATAAACGGATGCATATCCGAGGTATTCATGTCGTCTTTTTCGTACCAGGTCGCGGTTGGCAACACGATGTCAGAATAGAGACAGGTGCTGGACATACGGAAATCAAGCGTCACCACCAGATCCAGTTTGCCTTCGCCACCCTGCGCCTGCCATTCCACTTCTTCCGGCATGATGCCGCCCTGCACGCCGAGATCTTCCCCCTGAATACCGTGTTCGGTACCCAGCAGATATTTCAGCATGTATTCGTGGCCTTTACCGGAAGAGCCCAGCAGGTTTGAACGCCACACAAACAGGTTGCGTGGGAAGTTCTGCGGTTCGTCTGGCTGTTCTGCGGCAAAGCGCAAACTGCCATCTTTCAGGCTGTCGACGGCGAATTCCTGAGTCGTTTTGCCGGCCTGTTTGGCCATCTCGGCCAGGTTTAGCGGGTTAACGTTCAGCTGCGGCGCAGAAGGCAACCAGCCCATGCGCTCGGCGCGCACGTTGAAGTCGATCATGCTGCCGGTGAACTGAGATTTATCCGCCAGCGGGGAGAGCAACTCCTGCGGCGCAACGGTTTCGTAACGCCACTGGCTTGAATGGTTATAGAAGAACGAGGTGCTGTTCATGTGGCGCGGCGGGCGCTGCCAGTCGAGGCCGAAGGCCAGCGGCTGCCAGCCGGTTTGCGGACGCAGTTTTTCCTGCCCAACGTAGTGTGCCCAGCCGCCACCGCTCTGACCGACGCAGCCGCAGAAGATCAACATGTTGATCAGACCACGATAATTCATGTCCATGTGATACCAGTGGTTCATACCGGCACCGACGATGATCATGGAACGACCGTGGGTTTTGTTGGCGTTATCGGCGAATTCAGTCGCGATACGCACGATGTTTTGTTGCGAAACCCCGGTGATCAACTCCGCCCAGGCCGGGCTGTAGGCTTTCACTTCGTCGAAGGTTTTGGCGCAGTTTTCATCATTCAGACCGCGCTCAACGCCGTAGTTGGCGAGGGTCAGGTCATAAACGCTGGCCACCAGCGCGGTGCTGCCGTCGGCCAGTTGCAGACGTTTGACCGGCAGTTTGTGCAACAGCACTTCTTCCAGCGCGACGCTGTTAAAGTGTTCGCTGACCGCGCCGCCAAAGTACGGGAAGCCCACGTTAACCACGTCGTCGTGCTTGTCCAGCAGGCTCAGCGTCAGGCTGACTTCCTGCTGATCTTTACCTTCGCGGGCTTCCAGATTCCACTGGCCCTTTTGGCCCCAGCGGTAACCGATGGAACCTTGCGGAGAAACCAGTTCGCCGGTGGTTTCATCAATGGCGATGGTTTTCCACTGCGGGTTGTTTTCCTGACCCAGGTTATCGACCAGATCAGAGGCACGCAGCATACGGCCTGCGGCGTAGTGACCTTCTTCACGCTCTTCGAGCATCACCAGCATCGGCATGTCGGTGTAACGACGCACGTAGTCGGTGAAATATTGGCTCGGGTTGTCGAGGTGGAAAGACTTGAGGATCACGTGGCCCATCGCCAGCGCCAGCGCGCTGTCGGTGCCTTGTTTCGGCGCTAACCAGTGGTCGCACAGTTTGGCGACTTCGGCGTAGTCCGGCGTGATGGCAACGGTTTTGGTGCCTTTGTAACGCACTTCAGTGAAGAAGTGGGCGTCCGGGGTACGGGTCTGCGGAACGTTGGAACCCCAGGCGATAATATAGGAAGAGTTATACCAGTCAGCGGATTCCGGCACGTCGGTCTGCTCGCCCCAGGTCATCGGCGAGGCCGGTGGCAGGTCACAGTACCAGTCGTAGAAGCTCAGGCAAACGCCGCCGATCAGGGAGAGATAACGGGCACCCGCCGCGTAAGACACCATCGACATGGCCGGGATTGGCGAGAAGCCAATAATGCGGTCAGGGCCGAATGTTTTAGCAGTGTAGACGTTAGACGCCGCAATCAGCTCATTCACTTCCTGCCAGCTGGAGCGAACAAAACCGCCGCGTCCGCGTGCCGCTTTGTACTGTTTGGCTTTTTCTGGCTGGCTGATAATGGAGCCCCAGGCATCCACCGGATCACTGTGTTGCAGCTTGGCTTCACGCCACAGCTGGATCAGTTTTTTACGCATCAGCGGATATTTCAGGCGGTTAGCGCTGTAAAGATACCAGGAGTAGCTGGCACCACGCGGGCAGCCGCGCGGTTCATGGTTCGGTAAATCAGGACGGGTGCGCGGATAGTCAGTTTGCTGGGTTTCCCAGGTGACCAGGCCGTTCTTGACGTAGATTTTCCAGCTACAGGAACCGGTGCAGTTAACGCCGTGGGTGGAACGCACCACTTTGTCATGCTGCCAGCGGCTGCGATAACCGTCTTCCCAGTCACGATTGGTATTGAGCGTCTGGCCGTGGCCGTCGGCAAAAGGTTCAGCTAACGTTTTAAAATAGCGAAACCGGTCAAGAAACTTGCTCATCCGGGACTCTCCTGTGCAGCCGCCTGAAGCGTGCTGTCGTTATGGTATAAAGCGGGGAATGTCGACATTGCTCTTGGTACTCAACGTAACTGCGAGGGTAATCAGTGCGGGCGCAGGGCTAATTGATTGTGATCAACCCAACGCCGTTAGGCATTTATTTATATAGCGGCAAATACCCCCAAAGGAGTACAGGAAAAAGAAAACCTAACGTATTGATTTTAAAGGTTGATTAAGAGATTTGTCTCTATTGACGGCGCTGGTGGAATAACGAAGGAAAATTGGAGGTATTGGCAAGAAAACGGCCTGTTTTCGCACAGACCGTTCTGATTCACAAAAAGTTTTTGGCTTTATTCAGCAACGAAGCTTTGGTGATCACGCCCAATAAACGACGGCTTTCGGCATTTTCAAGCACCGGCAGACGCTCCAGCGGTGAGTCACTGAACATCGCCCACGCCTGTTCGTAACTGGCATTTTGATACAACGTGGTGAACTCCTGCTCGATAAAATCCGCTATCGGGCCGTCTGCTTTCAGGCTGCCGTCGATAATACCGCTGGCAAGCACGTTGGTCGGCACCACGCCAAGAAAACGCTCCTGCCGATCCACCACGTACACATAGCGCGTCCGCTGTTTCAGCCCTTCACTCACCACTTCTGCCAGGGTGGAATCCACCACCATTTTCGAACACGGCGTGATAAGCGAAGCCACCGGGCTGTACTCAAACTCATTTTTGGCCGCGAAGCGCGCATTGTGGCGGGTCAATACCGGGTAAGTCCCTCCGGCTTTCAGACGCGATGCCACCACGTAGGAGATGGCCGTCGCCAGCATCAGCGGGAACAACAGCGAACTGTTGAGCGTCATCTCAAAGGCCATCATGATCGACATCAGCGGCGCATGGCTGGTCGCGGCCAGCAGCGCACTCATACCAATGGCGGCGTATAAACCCATTGGGCCGGGATCAAATCCCAGCCATTGTAAAAATGTACAGACCAACGCCCCGCTCGCCGCACCAATCAGCAATGACGGCGTAAATAAACCGCCCACCGCACCGGAGCCAACGGTGATCGCCGTGGCGACAATTTTCAGCAGCAGCAGTAACAGCAGCGATGTGTGAAGATCACCGTCATTAAGAATGAGGTCAATCACTTCAAAACCGTTACCGAGCACCAGCGGCGATACCATCGCCACCAGCCCGACCGCCAAACCACCGAGCCCCAGGCGCAGCGCGGGGTGAGATATCGGCTTCATCCACTGGCGAACTTTATCGATAGACCCGATAAACAGCGGCCCGAGCGTACCGGTCACCACGCCAATCGCCAGCACGGTGACAATCGCGCCCGGCGACGGGCTGAAAGTGGCCGAAGAGAAAAGATAGAGCGGTTCGTAATCGGTGATGGACCGCACCGTCAGCACCGCCACCGAGGCGGAAATAAACAGCGGGATCAGCCGCTGGACGGCGGTAACGCCGAAGGCAATTTCAGCCACGAACAGCGCACCGGCCAGCGGTGCATGGTAAACCGCCGCCAACCCGCCCGCTGCAGCCATGGCGATCACATCAGACTGATGCAACCCCTGAAAGCGCGAAAAACGCCCGAGCAGACTGCCGCTCAGCGCGGAAAGTTGCACCATCGCCCCTTCACGGCCAATAGACCCGCCGCTGGCGATACTGGCAAGTGACGACGCCGCACGCAGCAGCGTACTGCCGAGCGGAATACCCGGCAAGCGTTGGTCGATAACATCCAGATAATCCGGCATGTTGCCGTGTTTACGTTCGACGTTGAGCGCCCACAGCAGGATAAAACCGGCAATAATGCCGCCCGCTGTGGTGATAAGCGGCCACACTCCGCGCGGGTATTCCAGGAAGGCTTTGGTGATGTCCGTTCCGTCGGTAAACATCACATCGTTGATACCGGAGATCGCCCCGCGAAAGGCAATCGTCACCAGAGCGGCGATGATCCCGGCGGGGATGGCAATCAGTAAGTTAATCCATTCGCCCTTCTGCCAGGCATCGGGCACTTTCAACGTCATAGTTATTCCGTATGGTCAGGCCCATAGAAGAGTGGGCCGGTGACGCAGAGTAGCATTTTCCGTCCGGTTATCGCACCTGTTGAAAACAGGTAATACGGCCTTTTCTCGCGTCCAATAACTTTCTCAAAACATTCATATGAATGCCTTATATTTAACCAAATAGTCCAAATATTAATCACTAAACCGCTTTACTAAACCGGTTTACTTTGTTATCACCTTGATACGGAAAGTTTGCAAACAATGATGCCCTCACCAGGGAATTCATTCAGGAGAAAAGATCCATGACTAAACGCGTTTTGTTATTGGGTGAAAGCTGGGTCAGTTCCGCCACGCACTATAAAGGCTTCGACCAGTTCGGCAGCGTCACTTTCCATTTAGGCGCTGAGCCGTTGGTGAATGCGCTAAAAGGCAGTGAATTTGAACTGACCTACATGCCGGCCCACGAGGTGGTAGAAAAAATGCCGTTTGATCTCGAAAGCCTCAAGGCTTATGACGCGATCATTTTGTCGGACATTGGTGCCAACTCTCTGTTACTGCCGCCAGCCGTCTGGCTGCACAGCAAACCGATGCCGAACCGGCTCAAGTTGCTGCGCCAATGGACCGAAGAAGGCGGCGGTTTGATGATGATCGGCGGGTATTTCTCGTTTCAGGGGATCGACGGCAAAGCGCGCTGGCGTAATACACCGGTCGAAGAGGTTCTGCCGGTGACCTGCCTGCCGTATGACGACCGCCTTGAAGTCCCCGAAGGCTTCTCGGCCCACCTCACCGGCGATAAAAATCACCCGATCCTGCGAGGGATCGACGGTGAATGGCCGCTGCTGCTGGGTGCCAACGAAGTGTTGCTTAAACCCGGCGCAGAGGTGCTCGCCACCCTGCCCGCCGACGAAGGTGGCCACCCGTTGCTGGTGACCGGCACGTACGGCAAGGGCCGTTCAGTGGCCTGGACCTCAGACATCGGGCCGCACTGGGTTCCCGGCGAGTTTATCGCCTGGCCGGGTTACGACCAGCTGTGGAAAAACTGTCTGCGCTGGCTGACGCGTCTCGACAACGCCTGACCGCCCGTAACCTGTGGGAGAACCTCATGACTCAGCCCTATGTGCAAGCCATCGGTGTGGGTAATAGCACTCGCGTATGTCTGTGGCGTTCCGGCTGAAAACCCGGCGCTGTGGTCGAGGATTTCTACCAACGGACCCGTCTGGCTCTACCGGGGACAGACAAGGGCGCGACCTGTTTGTGGATCCTTGAAGCAAGCTATGAGGAATCGAAAGCAGACAACGCCCGTAAGGTTAAGTAATAGACCTGGATTTGGATTTGGGTTTTAAAGAAGCTTCGGCCGTATTCAAAATGTCACCGGCAAGTCGGTGGAGAGACAACCTCTTTACCGTTGGCTCGAACCCGCAGACGGGAAGCCCGCAGGGCTGACATTTTACGGCGATAACTAAAGTGCCTGAAACACGGCCATTGTGACTGGCGAAGCCTCGATCTTTCAGCGCAAAAACGCGGGATTCCAAAGGGGATTCGTTTAAATCCCCTTTGGGCCAGTGTGGGCGGCGAGCCCACGACCTTGATCTTGAATTTGAAGCAGGTTTGGGCAGCAGCCCAAGAGAACCCTTATCGAGCCTTCTTCGTCGCAAACCCTTTATTCAGATTCCGCCAGTAAACAAACCAGGTGATCACCGCACAAACGATGTAAAACACCAGGAAGACTTTCATCGCGCCTGCCGGTGAACCGGTCATCGCCAGTGACGTCCCGAAGGCTTTTGGAATGAAGAATCCGCCGATGGCACCAATCGAAGAGATAAAACCCAGTGCAGCGGCAGTATCGGTTACCGCTTCGCGCTGTGCTGATTCAGCGCTTTGACCGCGAGCCAGAGCTGAGTCGGTGGTCAGTTTGCGGAAGATCACCGCAATCATCTGGTAAGTCGAACCACTACCTAGACCGGCCGTCAGGAACAGCACCATGAACACGCCGAAGAAGGCCGGGAAGTTACCACCAACGCCGCCGTGTGGCAGAGTCAGGAACAACAACGCCGCCGCGATTGCCATCGCCACGTAGTTCCAGAAGGTCACACGCACGCCGCCCAAACGGTCAGACAACATGCCGCCGACTGAACGCGCCAACGCACCAATGAAGGGACCAAAGAAGGCGAAGTGCATAACGTTGACTTCAGGGAATTGGGTTTTGGTCAGCATGGCGAAACCGGCAGAAAAGCCGATGAACGAGCCGAATGCTGCCAGATAAAGCACGCACATGATCCACAGGTGGCCGCGTTTCAACACCGGCAACTGCTGACGGATTGACGCTTTTGATGACGCCAGATCATTCATTCCAAACCAGGCGGCAACGGTACAAATAACCAGGAACGGTACCCAGATCCAGGCGGCGTTTTGGAGCCACATGCTGCTGCCGTCGGCCAGCGTTTGCGGCTCACTGAAGGCGCTGAAAATTCCCAGAGAGATCGCCAGCGGTGCCAGTAACTGCATCACGCTCACGCCCATGTTACCCAGACCGCCGTTAATACCCAGCGCACCGCCCTGTTTGGCTTTCGGATAGAAGAAGCTGATGTTCGCCATGCTCGAGGCAAAGTTCGCACCACCAAAACCACACAACAGGGAGATAACCAGGAAAGTATCGTATGACGTGCTGGTATCCTGCACCGCGAAGCCCAACCAAGCGCAAGGGATGATCAGGAAAACGGTGCTAATTGCCGTCCAGCGGCGACCGCCGAACAGTGGGATCATAAATGAGTAAGGAACGCGCAGAATCGCGCCTGACACTGAAGGGATAGCCGTCAGCATAAATAACTGGTCGGTCGTGAAGTTAAATCCGACTTTGTTAAGGTTGACGGAAACCAGACTGAACAGCATCCAGACGCAGAAGCCGAGCAGCAGCGAAGGAACAGAGATCCACAAATTACGGCTGGCAACTTTGTGACCACTTTTAGCCCAGAATGCCGGGTCTTCCGGTCTCCAGTCCTGTAGCAGTCGCGACTGTTTTTCAGCCGGTGTAGATGAATTATGCGACATTGAAACCTCGGTATGCAGAACATTGTTGTTATTAATGCTGCACACACTAGGTAGTGACCTGTTGTACGATGTTGATGCAAATCAAGCGGATGGCGGGTAAGTTTCCGGTGTAAAAACGGCACACGTCCTTTGTGAGTAGTCTTCTGCTTGCCAATAAACAGCTATAATTCATACTCTTGATAGCCATTTCTTTCTGTATCGGCCCGTCACATACCCACAGTGGAAATTAGTGAGTACCTCTATAGGGGTATAGGTGATGGCGGCAGGATCATAAAAAATATGCCCATACAGATGTGACACCTTTTGTGGACATCCTCCCCGCCCTCTGGCTTCGCCAGCCGCTACGCGGAAAGGACGGGGCTTCCTGTTAGATACGGTCAAAACATTTGAGGCTAACGCCTCAATCGCCACTTATCCCCGCCCTGAAAGGGCGAGGTTTGCGCTCAGTGCGTTTTGATCACGTTCTTCGATACCACGGAAACCGTGGGTCTCTTCTTCAACGATGATTGATGGGCCGAAAGCCTTTAGTGCAGCCTGCGCAACGGCGAAGTTAACGTCATGGCGCAATGACTGAATGTGCAGCAACACATCGCGTTGGGTAGCTGGCGCAAGCCCTTTGCCCAATGGCGTAAACGGCTTGAGTTCATTGGCACCCCGTCCACCGGAAAGGTCGCGCCAGACGTCGTGGCCAAACGCCACCACGGCCCCTAGATTTTCCTGCGGGAATTTTTGCTGCATTTCCTTCAATGACGCCGCAAATTGACGGCAGCCCTGCCGCAGGTCATCCAGTTCACCCTGAACTTTGGCCTCGATGAAAATGCCAAAACGACAATGCTCGAGCAGAATGCCGCTCTGAACCTGATTCATGTTTTATCCCTCATAATTTTGACGCGCCTATCATAACGTAAGTCAATAAAAATGCCTTGCGCGGACGCAAGGCATTGAGGATTTGTCATTGCCCACACAGGGCCTGGCTACAGCGAAATTACTGTACCGGGTTGGCTCGCCAGATAATTTTGCTGACTTTCCACTCTTTCAGGGCATCATCAGAAGGCATCAGCTCTTCAGGGCCATGCCAAATCCCACTGAACACGTAGGTAACGTGCGGACTTTGCGGCGCTTTACATTCTACGTTTTGCGCATCGTCGCCTTTGCCTTTCTGGCAGACATCAAAGGCTTTCGTGTAGAGGTCGCTGAACGGTGTGCCCATTTTCACGCCCCAGTCGCTTTCTATTTTACTGTCGGTCACATCAACGCGCTGCACATTGCCTTTCGGTTCGCCGCTGATGGTCATTTTGACCTCTTTGTCGTCCATCGCCTGATAGAACGCCAGCATTTTTCCGTCATTCATCGACATACCACTACGCAAACGGTAGTCGCCATCGAGCGCGTCTTTTACGCCATCTTCCGTGAGCGGTGTGCTGGCCGAGATGTCACCCACCCCTTTGTCGGTCACTTTGGCGTTACTGCCAAACCAGTTCATCGGGTTCATGCTTGACCAATGTACGCTGGGCCAGGACATATTTGACATCGTCGAACAGCCGGTCAGCAGCAACGGCAAAGCCAGCAATAGTGGGCGGATCGTCATTCGTTTCACTCCTTTAATGTCCATGTCAGTCTGCCCTCAGGCATCTGTTGAGATTTTTAGAAAAGCTCACAACAGAATTGACTCATTGTGTCAGCGGCAGTTCGAGTCCGGATAGGCCCGAAAAGTTCAGCGGACGATATCAATTAGCTCTCTGCCAGCCGTTGCCCGGAATCAAAACAGGCACGTAAGCGGCGGCTGAGTAGCCAGTAAGCCAGTGCGACGGCGTCAAGCAGCGCCAATGCCAAATCAATCAGCGACGGTGTATCGCTGCTTTGCCATAAGCCTAACCCCTGTAGTGCAAAGGTCACGAACATGCCCGCCAGCAGCAACCAGTAACCGGCCTGCCAAATGCGCGGCCAGAGATGGCGGCGCCCGCTGAGTAGAAAAATCAGCGCAGGAGGCAGCCCCAGAATAATGCCGTGCCAGAAACTTTGCGTATCAGGATAAAATAGCTTGAGCAGATCAGTACCCTGCTCACGCGATGCGCCAGCCATGACAAACAATAACCAGGTCCGCGCCTGCAAAATCAAAATAGTCCAGAACCACAGCGGCAATCGCAACATGCCGTGGCTGTTATAATCATCCGGGTTCATAGCCTCAGAAAACATCCTTCGATTCAGTGGTAAAGACAAATTAACCAACCCGCCTTAAGAAACCGTTAAGAACAGTCTGTTTTAATGGTCCACATCGCGGCAACGCACCCTAAACAGTGCCATAGTTGCTTAATTCGACCGACCCACACTTCAAGTTTAAGGACGACCTATTATGATGAAGAAGATCACTCTGGCAACCCTCATTGCACTTTGCACCGTTCCTGCCCTCGCTCAACAGACCGGCGGGTTCACGGGTCCATCGGCGCAGGAGCCGCAAGCTCAGGTTACCACCCCGCAGGGCGGGTTCACCGGAACGACAGCGCTCAGCACGGTAAAAGGTGCGCAAAGCATGAAGGATGACCAGTGGGTGATGCTCGAGGGCTTTATCGATCAGCGCATCGACCACGATAAGTACATTTTCCGCGACAGCACCGGCACCCTGAATGTCGAAATTGATGGTAAACGCTGGCAGGGACAGAGCGTCTCACCCAAAGATAAAATCCGCATTGAAGGAAAAGTCGATAAAGACTGGAACTCGGTGGAAGTTGACGTGAAATCAGTCAGCGTTATCAAGTAGTCTGCTTTAACTGCCCAAGAAAAAACCCCGATGTCGCCATCGGGGCTTTTTGCATTTCAGGATTGAACCCGTTGAGAATAAATTAATATTCCTGATCTTCTATTAGCCGCTTGCCCAGTGACAACGTGTCCGACACTTCGTAGCCCAGCTTTTCATACATGCTGACAACGGCATCGTTTTCAGCACGCACCATTAAATTGATTTTCGGACAGCCACGGGCGATCAATTTCTTTTCCAGACGATTGATCAACGCATTGGCAATTCCCCGCCCGCGATAGTCCGGATGCACACCCAGGTACCCTGCCGAGCCGCGATGACCATCGTAGCCACCCATTAACGTCCCCACCACTTCACCACCGACTTCAGCGACCAGAAAAAACTCCGGGCTGTGGTTAATTTTTCGCTCGATATCCAGTTCAGGATCATTCCACGGGCGCAGCAGATCGCAGCGCTCCCATAAGGTCAGTACTTCTTCGAAATCTTCTTGACGGTATACGCGAATTTCCATCACTGATCACCGCTGTCCTGTTAATGAGGTAGTAGGATTTTATTTAATTATCGCGTGATCTGCTTGATACGCAATATCAAAATCACAACCTGCGCAATTAATGACCGATATATCCTGCTAATTCTGGCCGTTAAAGAGGGGCGTAAGTCATCAAACAAACAAATACTTAAGCGGGGAATTATTCATTTACGACACAAAATTCATAAAACGTAATAGTTATCAGATCGAAACTATAAAAAAGATGCTCTATAACATAGAACATTCTGCACTTTTTCTGACGGTAATGGACTGATGTTAAACCCCCTGAATAAATTTTTGCACTTCCAGCCCCTGCCCACATCCGCTACCCGTCGCCAATTGTTGCTCTCGGGGCTGGGTTTAGCGATTGCTGCCTTTGGCTCTCGTTCTGCCAGCGCCGCGCAGCAGGAACACATCACCAAATCCGCTCCGGCGCCCAAGCCGCCAGGTTCAAAAAAACTGGTGATGATTGACCCAGGTCACGGCGGGATCGACTCCGGTGCCGTAGGTCATGAAGGCTCAGAAGAAAAACACGTCGTGCTTGAAATTGCCAATTACGTGCGCGATATCCTCGGCTCGCACAGCAATATCGAAGTCAAACTCACCCGAGACGCCGATCACTTTATTCCGCTGTATCAACGCGTTGAAATTGCCCATCAGCATCAGGCCGATCTCTTTGTCTCTATTCATGCCGACGGCTACACCAGCCCGTCGGCGTCAGGCGCTTCAGTTTTCGCGCTCTCTAATCGCGGTGCCAGCAGTGCGATGGCGCGCTATATGTCGAAGAAAGAGAACGATGCCGATCTGGTCGCAGGCAAGAAAGTGGCTCAGGAAGACAATAACTATCTGCAACAGGTGCTGTTTGATCTCGTCCAGACCGACACCATTAAAAACAGCCTGACCCTCGGCCATCATGTGCTTGAACGCATCCGACCTATCCATCATTTACACAGCGAGCAGACTGAACAGGCCGCATTCGCTGTATTAAAATCCCCATCAATTCCTTCGATTCTGGTGGAAACCTCTTTCATCACCAATCACCAGGAAGAGCAACTGCTCAGCACCACCGCGTTTCGCAAGGAGATCGCCCAGGCGATTTCGCAGGGAATCGTCAATTTCTTTGGCTATTTCGACGCCACAGAACGCAGACCACGATAACCTTCATCCTTCAAGCCGCAGATGCGTTGGCCGCACTCGCTCACCCGAATCACTGACTTATGTCAGCTCATCGGGGTTCACTCGTTGGCCGCCTTCCTGCACCTCGAATGATTTTGGGTATATAATGCCCCCCCTTATTTTGATTCAGCGCCCGCAAGGCGCTGAATGTCTTTTCAGTCAACGTCTATGAGTTTACCTGTGAGCCTACCGATACCCGATATCACTCAAGTCAAAGCCTTCCTGTTATCCCTGCAGGATCAAATCTGTCAAAAATTGGCTGCCGCTGATGGCAAAAGCCAGTTCGCCGAAGATCAGTGGGTACGCGAAGAAGGTGGCGGTGGCCGCAGCCGGGTTCTAACCCACGGTGCGGTATTTGAACAGGCAGGCGTTAACTTCTCTCACGTTTCAGGTGCCACGCTTCCGGCGTCCGCCACCGCGCACCGCCCGGAACTGGCAGGGCGCAGCTTCCAGGCCATGGGCGTCTCGCTGGTTATTCATCCACAGAGTCCTTATATTCCGACCAGCCACGCCAACGTGCGATTCTTCATTGCCGAAAAAGCGGGAGAAGAACCGGTGTGGTGGTTTGGCGGCGGATTTGATCTCACGCCGTTTTACGGCTTCGAAGAAGATGCGCACCACTGGCATCTGACCGCTCAGCAGCTTTGCCAGCCGTTCGGCGACGACGTATACCCGAAATACAAAAAATGGTGCGATGACTACTTCTTTATCAAACATCGTAATGAAGCACGCGGCATCGGCGGCCTGTTCTTTGATGACTTAAATACGCCCGATTTCACAACCTGTTTCGCTTTCATGCAAGCCGTTGGCAACGGTTTTACCGACGCCTATCTGCCGATTGTGGAAAAACGCAAAGCCTTGCCGTGGGGCGAACACCAACGTCAGTTCCAGCTCTACCGACGCGGGCGGTATGTCGAATTCAATCTGGTGTGGGATCGCGGCACGCTGTTTGGATTACAAACCGGCGGGCGTACCGAATCTATCCTGATGTCTATGCCACCGCTGGTGCGCTGGGAATATAACTTCCAGCCCGACGCTGACAGCCCGGAAGCGGCGCTCTATCGCGATTTCTTACCCGTGCGCGACTGGCTGATCAATGAGGATAAAGCGTGATGCAAATTTGGGTCGATGCCGACGCTTGTCCGAACGTCATCAAAGAAGTGTTGTTCCGCGCCGCAGAACGCACCGGCATGATGGTGACATTGGTGGCAAATCAGATAATCCGCACTCCGCCGTCAAAATATCTGCGTACCCTGCGGGTGGAAGCCGGTTTTGACGTGGCCGATAACGAAATCGTACGCCGCACCGAGCCCGGTGATTTGGTGATCACGGCAGATATCCCGCTGGCTGCCGAAGTGATTGAAAAAGGTGGCGTAGCGCTTAATCCGCGCGGCGAACGCTACACCACAGAAACCATTAAAGAACGCCTGAATATGCGTGATTTTATGGACACCATGCGCGCCAGCGGCGTGCAGACCGGCGGACCGCCGACGCTCAACCAGCGCGACCGCCAACAATTTGCCAATGAGCTGGATAAATGGCTACAACAAGCCAAAAGATAAATCCGGCCGGGTAAGCGCGTCACCTCTGACTTTTATAAAAAGATTTACCCTACAAAGAGAAAATAATCATGGTTAAAAAGATCATTCTGGATTGCGATCCCGGACATGACGATGCCATCGCTATGTTGCTGGCACATGGAAACCCGGAGATTGAATTACTGGCAGTAACCACCGTGGTCGGCAACCAGACGCTGGAAAAAGTCACCCGTAATGCGCTGGCCGTGGCCCGCGTGGCGAATATCACCGGCGTGCCGTTTGCCGCTGGCGCTACCCGCCCGCTGGTGCGTCCGGTTGAAATCGCCGATGAAATTCATGGCGACTCGGGTTTAGACGGCCCGGTACTCCCGCAGCCCACTCTGGTACTGGAACCTGTTCACGCCATCGATCTGATTATCGATTTAATCATGTCTCATCCACCTAAAACCATCACGCTGGTTCCGACCGGCGGGCTGACCAACATCGCCATGGCGGTACGCAAAGAACCCCGGATTGTCGAACGGGTGAAAGAAGTGGTGTTGATGGGGGGCGGTTACCACGTGGGTAACTGGAGCGCAGTGGCGGAGTTTAATATCAAGATTGATCCCGAAGCCGCACATATCGTGTTCAACGAAAAATGGCCACTGACCATGGTCGGTTTGGATCTCACCCATCAGGCGCTTGCCACACCAGACGTCGCGGCGAGAATCGCCGCCATCGGCACGCGCCCGGCGAAATTCGTCACCGAACTGCTGGATTTCTTCAGCCTGAGCTACAAAGACCGTCAGGGCTTTGACTCTCCGCCGGTGCATGACCCCTGCGCAGTCGCCTATGTTATCGATCCCAACGTCATGACGGTTCGCAAGGTACCGGTAGATATCGAACTGACGGGGACCCTGACTCTCGGCATGACCGTGGCCGATTTTCGTGCCGCACCACCACCTGACTGCCACACGCAGGTCGCGGTGAAACTCGATCATCAGCGTTTCTGGGACTTAATTGTCGATGCACTCGAACGCATTGGCGAAGTGAAATACTGAACCACTTGCATGAAAATGGGCGTCGAAACCGACGCCCATTTTCATTAGCTCACCAGATAACACTCGAATTCATAGTGGCCCGGTCTGCGCTTCCACTACGGCCAACGCAACCATATTCACGATGCGTCTTACTGAAGCAATCGGTGTCAAAATATGCACCGGTTTTGACACGCCCATCAGCACAGGCCCAACTGTTACCCCTTCTGAACTGGACACTCTCAGCAGGTTATAGCTAATACGTGCCGCCTCCATATTGGGCATAATGAGGATATTCGCCGCCCCTTTCAGCGGGCTGTCGGGCATGATGTCCTGACGGATGCTTTCCACCAGCGCAGCATCACCGTGCATCTCACCGTCGATTTCAAGATCGGGTGCCATCTGGTTCACCAGTTCCAGCGTTTTGCGCATTTTGCGCGCCGCCGGACAATCCGAGGTGCCAAAACTGGAGTGCGATAACAACGCAACTTTTGGCTCAATACCAAAACGCCGCACCGTTTCTGCCGCCATCAGAGTGATTTCAGCCAGCTGTTCCGGCGTCGGGTCATCATTGACGTAGGTATCGGCGATAAACGTATTCCCACTCGGCAGTAATAAGGCGTTCATGGCGCCCGCCACGCTTACCCCGTCACGGAAACCAAAGACCTTTTCCACCACATCGTAGTGTTCATGGTAAGTCCCGATGGTGCCGCAAATCATCGCATCCGCCTCACCGCGTAACAGCATGATGGCGGCAATCAGCGTTGGGTTACCAATCACCGCACGACGCGCCTGCTCTTGTGATACGCCCCGGCGCTTCATCAGCTCGTAATACTCGCGCCAGTACTCATTAAAGCGTGGGTCAGATTCGTTATTTACTACTTCAAAATCTTTGCCTGCCTGAATCTGTAAGCCCAGCTTTTTAAGCCGCATGTCGATAACGCTCGGACGCCCAACCAGAATAGGTTTCGCCAGCCCCAACGTCACCAGCTCCTGCGTGGCCTGCAACACCCGCTCCTCTTCCCCCTCAGCCATAACGACACGCTTAGCATCTTGTTTAGCCTGAGAAAAAATCGGCTTCATAAAGAGATTGGTTTTATAGATAAACTCCGACAATTTTTCGACATAGGCATCGAAATCTTTGATTGGCCGGGTGGCTACACCAGAATCCATAGCGGCTTTCGCCACAGCAGGCGCAATTTTCACAATTAAACGCGGGTCAAAAGGCTTTGGAATCAGGTATTCCGGCCCGAAGGAAAGCTCCTCCTCGCCGTATGCCGAGGCCACAACATCGCTTTGTTCAGCCATCGCCAGATCGGCAATCGCATGAACACAGGCCAGCTTCATCTCTTCGTTGATAACTGTCGCGCCCACATCCAGCGCGCCACGGAACAGGAATGGGAAGCACAGCACGTTATTCACCTGATTCGGATAATCCGAGCGACCGGTGCAGATAATCGCGTCAGGACGAACGGCTTTGGCAAGCGGTGGTAAAATTTCGGGTTCCGGATTAGCCAGCGCGAGGATTAGCGGGCTTTTCGCCATCAGTTTTACCATCTCCTGCGTCAGAACTCAGGGGCCGGAGCAGCCGAGGAAAATATCCGCATCTGCAATAACGTCCGCCAGCGTGCGCTGACCGTTATCCTCAATGGCATAGGCCGCTTTGGTCTCCGCCATGTTTTCTTCACGACCTTTGTAAATCACGCCGCGTGAATCACAAGCAACAATGTTATGAGTCTTCAGACCCAGCGCCACCAGTAAATTCAGGCAGGCAATGGCCGCAGCACCCGCACCGGATACCACCAACCGGACGTCGGAAATGCTTTTTCCCACCACGCGCAGACCATTAAGCACCGCCGCCGTACAGATGATCGCCGTACCGTGCTGGTCATCGTGGAAGACCGGTATCTTCATGCGTTCACGCAGTTTTTGCTCAATGTAAAAACACTCTGGAGCTTTGATATCTTCAAGATTGACGCCGCCAAAGGTGGGCTCCAGCGAGGCAATAATGTCGATAAGCTTATCGGGATCCAGCTCGTCGATTTCGATATCAAATACGTCAATACCCGCAAACTTCTTAAACAGTACGCCTTTGCCTTCCATCACCGGTTTACCTGCCAGTGCGCCAATATTGCCCAGGCCAAGCACCGCCGTACCGTTGGAAATCACCGCCACCAGATTGCCCTTGGCCGTGTATTTATAGGCCGCTAGCGGGTCTTTTTGAATTTCCAGACAGGGCGCTGCAACGCCCGGTGAATACGCCAGCGCCAGATCACGTTGGGTGGCAAGCGGTTTGGTTGGGGAGACCTGAATTTTTCCCGGTACCGGGAACTCATGGAAGTCGAGCGCACTTTGCTTGAGTTGTTCGTCCATCGTAGGGTCCTTTTTTGTCTTTGTAGGGAAACAGGGAAGGTTGTTAGTCACCTTTCACGCTCTTCAGTATAGAGAGCCTGCCACGCCAAACCATGAAGCACGACCGAAACTGACGCGTTACATCGATTAATTTTCATTCACGGAAGACGTCTCGCAAATATTGACTAAGCTTAAGGTTCCCTCTTGCGCAACTCAGGCTGAAAGCTCAGCCTTGCGTAGGCTTTTGCGTTCTCATTGCTCTGACCCATTACAACAATCAGAAATAGCGCATTCAAATTGTTAACAAAATGATGCAGGGTAAGAGCCCTACGAAAAGAGTCGAACGGCCATATTGCTGTCTCGTTTTTTCATGCTAAGGAGAATTGGAATGAACCAGTTAGACGCCCTCAAAAAGCTAACTACCGTCGTTGCCGACAGCGGTGACATTGAATCTATCCGTCATTTCGAACCTCAGGATGCCACCACCAACCCCTCGCTGATCCTCAAAGCCGCCGGTTTGCCGCAGTATAAAGGGCTTATCAAAGACGCGCTGGAATACGCCCGCAAGCAGGGCGGCAGTAAAGAGGAACAAGTGATCAATGCCAGTGACCGCCTGGCCGTCAATATCGGTCTGGAAATTTTGAAAAGCGTCCCTGGCCGCATATCGACTGAAGTCGATGCCCGGATGTCATTTGACCGCGATCAGTGCCTTGCCAAGGCCCGTAAACTGATCGGTATGTACAAAGAACAGGGCGTAGATAAATCACGCATCCTGATCAAACTGGCATCAACCTGGGAAGGTATTAAAGCCGCCGAAGAGCTTGAGAAAGAAGGTATCAACTGTAATCTGACCCTGCTGTTCTCCTTCGCTCAGGCACGGGCCTGCGCCGAAGCGGGTGTCTATCTCATCTCGCCGTTTGTCGGGCGTATCTATGATTGGTATAAAGCCAAAGAGCCGACCGCAGAATATAACGTGGAAAAAGATCCCGGCGTGAAGTCAGTCCGCGACATCTATGAGTACTACAAATCCCACAAGTATCAGACGGTGATCATGGGTGCCAGTTTCCGTAAAGTGGAACAAATTCTGGCACTGGCTGGCTGTGACCGCCTGACTATCTCGCCAAACCTGCTGGAAGAACTCAAAGCCAGCCACGAACCGGTAGAAAGCAAACTCCAGCCTTCTGCCCAAGGCCTCAAACAACCTGCCCCACTCAAAGAAGCCGAGTTCCGCTGGGAGCATAATCAGGATCCTATGGCCGTTGAAAAACTGGCAGAAGGTATCCGCGCTTTCGCCGTCGACCAGCAGAAGCTGGAAGACATGCTTTCCGCCGAACTTTAATTAAGGGAGTAGAAAATGCCCTCTCGTAAAGAGCTAGCCAACGCTATTCGCGCACTGAGTATGGACGCGGTCCAGAAAGCCAACTCAGGCCACCCCGGAGCCCCAATGGGTATGGCGGACATTGCCGAAGTCCTGTGGCGCGACTACATGAACCATAATCCAGCCAATCCTCACTGGGTTGACCGTGACCGTTTCATCATGTCTAACGGCCACGGTTCCATGCTGATTTACAGCCTGTTGCATCTCACGGGTTATGACTTACCGATGGAAGAGCTGAAAAACTTCCGCCAGCTGCATTCCAAAACCCCGGGACACCCTGAATATGGCTACACGCCGGGTGTTGAAACGACGACCGGCCCACTGGGCCAGGGTATCGCCAACGCCGTTGGCTTTGCGATTGCAGAACGTACGCTGGGCGCGCAGTTTAACCGTCCAGGCCACGACGTGGTCGACCATCATACTTACGCCTTTATGGGTGATGGTTGCATGATGGAAGGGATCTCCCACGAAGCCTGCTCGCTGGCTGGCACCATGAAACTCGGTAAACTGACTGCGTTTTATGATGACAATGGGATCTCCATCGACGGCCATGTAGAAGGTTGGTTTACCGATGACACGGCTAAACGTTTCGAAGCCTATGGCTGGCACGTGATCCGTGGCATTGATGGTCACGATTCAGAGGCCATCAAAAAAGCTATCGACGAAGCACACGGCGTGAAAGATAAACCGTCGTTGCTGCTGTGCAAAACAGTGATCGCTTTCGGCTCTCCCAACAAAGCCGGTACCCACGGTGCGCACGGCGCTGCACTGGGTGATGACGAAGTTGCCGCCACCCGTAAACATCTGGGCTGGAACTCGCCGCCGTTTGAAATCCCGCAGGATATCTATGCTGACTGGGATGCCAAATCGGCCGGTAAGGCCAAAGAGTCTGCGTGGAACGAGAAATTCGCGGCCTATTCGAAAGCCCACCCTGAGCTGGCAAAAGAGTTCCAACGTCGCGTCAGCGGCGAACTGCCTGCAAACTGGCAGGCCGATGCACAGAAATTTATCGAAGAGTTGCAGGCGAAACCTGCCAACATTGCCAGCCGTAAAGCTTCGCAGAATACGCTGGAAGTCTTCGGCAAAGTGTTGCCTGAGTTCCTTGGCGGTTCCGCTGACCTCGCCCCGAGTAACCTGACCATCTGGTCTGGCTCTAAGTCACTGGGCGATGATCTGGCCGGTAACTATATCCACTACGGCGTGCGTGAGTTCGGCATGACGGCCATCTCCAACGGTATCGCGCTGCACGGCGGCTTCCTGCCCTATTCTGCGACTTTCCTCATGTTCGTCGAATATGCCCGCAACGCGGTACGCATGGCTGCGCTGATGAAGATCCGTAACGTGTTTGTGTACACCCATGACTCTATCGGTCTGGGCGAAGATGGCCCAACCCACCAGCCGGTTGAACAAATGGCCAGCCTGCGCGTTACGCCGAACATGAGCACCTGGCGCCCGGCCGATCAGGTAGAAACTGCCGTGGCCTGGAAATATGCTATCGAGCGCAACGACGGTCCAGTTGCACTGATCCTCTCCAGGCAGAACCTGACCCAGCAACCACGCAGCAAAGAGCAACTGGCCAATATCGTACGCGGGGGTTATGTACTGAAAGACTCAGGCGGTACGCCGGAAGTGATCCTGATTGCCACCGGCTCCGAAGTGGGTATTACGGTGGAAGCCGCGGATAAACTGGCGGCATCTGGTACCAAAGTGCGGGTTGTTTCTATGCCGTCTACCGACGCCTTCGACAAGCAAGACGCGGCATACCGTGAATCAGTACTGCCGAAAGCCGTCACAGCACGCGTGGCGGTAGAAGCGGGGATTGCCGATTATTGGTACAAATATGTGGGCCTGAATGGTGCGGTCGTTGGCATGACCCGCTTTGGCGAGTCAGCACCGGCGGAAGAACTGTTCAAAGAGTTCGGTTTTACCGTTGATAACATCGTCGGGAAAGCGCAGGTTCTGCTGAAATAAAGCGCATATACCAGTAATTAATGAAGATGCTTGATATTGTGAACCATAAGGATCATGCTACTCGTCATGAAAATACATCTGACTTCGGAACAACGGATAGCCCTGAAAATGCTGCATAAGAACAACCGGGATAGTCGTGTCCGTGACAGGATCAGGTGTGTTCTTCTTGCTGCCGATGGATGGACTGCTGCCATTATTGCTCAGTCGCAGCTTATCGATGAAACGACCGTTCGCCGTCATCTCAATGACTGGCTTAATGAAGAAAAACTTAAGCCCGAAAATGGCGGGTCTGACAGTCATCTCAGCGAGGCGCAGACAGCAGAACTCATCATCTATCTGACGGATAACCCTCTTCCTACCACGCAGGCTATTATTGAACAGGTTGATGCGTGGTGGGGTATCCGCTACACGGTACCCGGTATGAACAAGTGGCTGCACCGTAACGACTTCAGCTACAAAAAACCGACCGGTGTGCCCCATAAGTTCAGCGCCGA
>BHES01000040.1 GCA_003864575.1 Enterobacterales bacterium | reverse complement strand
GGTAGGGGTCAGCGACAAAGGGGGCAAAATTCAGGCTCATGAGCGGACATCTCCTCGGATATTTCCTTGATAAATCACGGTACAGGGCAGCTGTCCGCCCAACCAATAAACCAGCTCCGCCGGGCGCGTCAGTGGCCAGTGGACAAAGTCGGCCACTTTTCCTGCCTCCAGGGTTCCGTGTGTATGTTGCAATCCCAGTGCGCGGGCAGCGTGGCAGGTGACCCCGGCCAGCGCCTCTTCCGGCGTCATACGAAACAGCGTGCAGGCCATATTCAGCATCAGGCGTAATGAGAGTGCAGGAGAGGTTCCGGGATTGGCATCGCTGGCAACGGCCATCGGCACGCCGTGTTTGCGGAACAATTCCACCGGCGGGCGTTGCGTTTCGCGCAGCAAGTAAAAGGCACCGGGCAGCAAAACGGCGACGGTACCTGAAGCAGCCATCACCTGCGCGTCCTCTTCCGTCGCATATTCCAGGTGATCGGCTGACAGCGCCCCATAGCGAGCCGCCAGCTGGCTGCCGTGCAGGGACGAGAGCTGCTCCGCGTGGAGTTTTATCGGCAAACCAAGGCGCACCGCAGCCTGAAATACCCGTTCGACCTGCTCGGGGGAAAAAGCCAAATGCTCGCAAAATGCATCCACCGCATCGGCAAGATGCTCCGCTGCCACCTGTGGCAATAACACCTCGCAGATGTGGGCGATGTAGTCATCTGCGCGGCCCTTAAATTCCGGCGGCAGGGCATGGGCCGCCAGGCAGGTGGCTTTGATTCTGACGGGCAAATTTTGCGCCAGTTCGCGGATCACCCGCAGCATCTTCAGCTCACTGTCATCGCTGAGCCCGTAACCTGATTTGATCTCCACACAGGTCACGCCTTCAGCCAGAAGCGGCGTCAATCTAAAGCGAGCCTGCTCGAACAGTTGTTGATGGCTGGCGCGCCGCGTGGCGTTGACGGTCGACAAGATCCCGCCGCCCTGAGCCGCAATCTCGGCATAACTGACGCCATTCAATCGTTGCTCAAATTCAGCGCTGCGATCGCCGCCGAAAACCAGATGGGTATGGCAGTCGATAAGACCAGGGGTCACGATGCCGCCGCCAAAATCATGACGAATCTGGGTGTCAAACTCAGGGCTGTCAGCCACGGTGCCGAGCCAGATAATTAACCCGTCTTTGACGGCTAATACGCCGTTTTCAATCAGGTTGTAATACCCATCCTGCATGGTCACCAGCGACGCGCCGGTCCACAGACTGTCGCAAATTAACGTGCCGGAAGCAGCGGTATTGGGGGGATTTAATGACGCCATGCAAAACTCCTGACTGTTCTGTCTTGTATAGACAACCACAGTCAAGCTAACGCATTCGCCGAAAAGCGGCAAGGGATGAGCAGGGCGTATTTTTCGTATTTCGAGGTGCATTCCAAAATTGAAGGGCAGCATTAGACGGTGGGACTGTTTATAAATACAGTGCTTTCATCAAAGGGAAAGCAGGCTGCGTGACAGCCTGCTCAGGAATCTCACCCGTGGCTGGTGAAACGGCCAAACAGCTGATAGCGGGAGCCGGGATAGACCAGCCGGGCGGAGGTGACCACGCGGTTACCGCTCCAGGTACGGCGATGAATAAGGAGACAAGGCTCATGTTCTTTCAACTGCAACAACTGGCGCTGGGCATCGCTGGCGCTGATAGCTTCAACGCGATGCTCTCCGGCAGTCAGCGGCGCAATTTTCATCAGATAGCTGTAAGGCGTTGCGCTGTTCATCACCTGTTGGAGATAGTCGGGCGCGGCATCCGGATTCACAAAACGATCTTCGATTTGCACCGGCACGTCGTTCTCGAAATGCACAATCTGCGAATAAAACAGTCTTTCACCGGGTTTTATCCCCAATTGCAGCGCCTGTTCGGCATCGGCAGGACGTGCCTCACAGGCCAGAATCTGGCTGCTGTGACGGTGACCTCGTCGGGCAATTTCATCGGCAATGTTATGCACTTCAAGCATCGGCGTATAAGCCTTCGCCTCGGCAACAAACGTGCCCACACCCTGCATACGGATCAGAAAACCTTCTCCGGTCAGCTCACGCAGGGCGCGGTTGATGGTCATGCGGCTGACGCCCAGTTCATTGACCAGCTCACTTTCCGACGGCACGCGCTGATGAGGCTGCCAGACACCTGCGCGAATTTGCCCGATGATCGCCTGTTTTACCCGTTGGTAGATAGGCGCTGGGGCATCACTCATTGCGGCAGCCAGTTCCGATAACGTCTTCTGGGTAACCCCCTGCGGGGAGGACGGCGTAGTGTCAGACATGGGACAACCTCATAGGGAAAAGCCGATGGGCTTTAGATGGGTGAAGTGTAATCAATAATTCACTGTAAACGAAAGCCTTTGCGGACATCTCAGTGCGTGATGAGCAACGTAGTAATTAAAAAAAGAGCATGAGTCAGTTTACAGTCCGCTCAGGCATATGTATATGTATAGACAAGTAACCCAAGCGTGTCGCAATTATTTCTCGATATACAACATTTGTGAGCATCCCTGTTAATTCACATTCAGGACCTTTTTATGCCTGCTTATTTCGCGCCACGTGCCTTACTGCCTCAGGGGTGGGCCCGTAATGTCCGCTTGCATGTTGACGCCACCGGGCTACTCAGTTCCGTGACGATAGATGCGCAGCCTGAGGGGTGTCATCGGCTCAGCGGCCCTGTTGTTCCGGGGATGCCAAACCTACATTCGCACGCCTTTCAGCGGGTGATGGCGGGGCTGGCGGAAGTGGCAGGTGACCCGCAGGACAGCTTCTGGACCTGGCGTGATCTGATGTACCGCATTGTAGCCAGATTGTCGCCGCCGCAGATTGGGGTGATTGCCCGCAAGTTGTATATCGAAATGCTGAAAGGCGGGTATACGCAGGTCGCTGAATTTCACTATCTGCATAACGATATCGACGGTAAACCTTACGCGGATATCGGTGAAATGACCGCGTATCTGAGTGAAGCGGCGCAAACTGCCGGGATTGGTCTGACGCTACTGCCGGTGCTTTACAGCTATGCCGGTTTCGGCGCACAACCCGCGCAAAGCGGGCAAAAACGCTTTATTCAGAATACTGAGCATTACCTGAAGCAACAGCAGGTGATCGCCGGGCAGCTTAAAGGCCAATTATTTCAAAATCAGGGACTGTGCTTTCACTCCCTGCGCGCTGTTTCCCGCGAGCAGATGAACGAAGTTCTGGCCGCCATCGATGCCCCGCTGCCCGTACATATTCATATTGCCGAACAGCAAAAAGAGGTGAACGACTGCCTTGGCTGGAGTGGCCAACGGCCTATTGCGTGGCTGTTTGATAACGTCGATATCAATGATCGCTGGTGCCTGATTCACGCCACGCATCCCGACCGCTTCGAGCTGGCAAGCATTGCCGCCAGCGGCGCAGTGGTTGGGCTGTGCCCGACCACCGAGGCCAATCTCGGTGACGGTATTTTCCCCGGTGTCGATTATCTGGCGCAGAAAGGCCGCTGGGGAATTGGCTCCGACAGTCATGTTTCCCTCAACGTAGTGGAAGAGCTGCGCTGGCTGGAATATGGCCAGCGTTTGCGTGACCAGCGCCGTAACCGGCTGACAAACGCCAGTCAGACTTCGGTGGGAGATTTGCTTTACACCCAGGCGCTGGCTGGCGGTGCTCAGGCCTGCGGCGCACCTGTCGGCCAGTTGGCCGTTGGATACCGCGCCGACTGGCTGGTACTGGACGGCGATGATCCCTATCTTGCCGCCGCCCGCGATAGCGAGTTGCTCAACCGCTGGCTCTTTGCGGGCAGCGCTGCGCAAATCCGCGACGTGTTTGTGGGGGGAGAAGCCAAAGTGATTAACGGACAACATCCACAGCAGCGTCAGGCCAGCGCCGATTTCCTGGCCTTGCTGCAACTGCTGGCAGAGGATCGCCCATGACCGGCCTGAGTCGATTTTCTTTTGGCAGCCTGCCGGTCAGCACCTGGCGTAACGGCGGAGGAGAAACCCGTGAAATTATCAGCTGGCCTTTGGGGCTGCCCCATTTCGACTGGCGCGTCAGCATTGCCACTATTGCGACGGACGGCCCATTTTCACGTTTCGAAGATATCGACCGCTCTATCACGCTGCTCAGCGGTGCGGGCGTCCTGCTGTCGGCGGAGGGGGGGATTGAACACAGTCTTGACCGTCCCGCCGAACCCTTTGCCTTTGCGGGCGAAACCGCCATTCAGGCTCATCTGATTAACGGCATTACCACGGATTTTAATGTGATGACACGTCGCGGGCAGGTCTCTGCCCGCGTGTTGCCACAGCACGGTGTTTTCACCGCCAACCTCCAGCGCGCGGGGATGTTGTACGTTTTACAGGGGCAATGGCAGGCGGGTGAGGCTCTTTTGCTGTCCGCATCCGAAGGGGTGTACTGGACCGAAGAACATGCACTCGAGCAACCGGCAGATCTGGACCTTGAGCCTCTTCAGACTGAATCATTATTGCTGTGGGTCGAGATCCGGTCGGAGCCATGCAAGGCCGCAGCAAACTGAATCATTAATAAATAGAGCGTTGAGTTATTTGAGTCATCAGCCACCCGTCAGGCAGCGTATTCGCCGGGTATTACTCGCTTTTCACTTATCTATACAGGATTAGATTATGTCGCCGTCATCCAATGACATTACCGTCTGTCGTCTGCATCCGGGTCAGGTTGATTTGACCATGCTGCGCACTATTTATTCTGCCCGGAAACGTGCTGATAAACAGCAACCCTGGACGGTTCGCGTTGAACTGGCTGAAGAGGCTCGGGCTGGCGTGCTGGCCTCGCAGGAAACGGTCACCCGCATCGTTGAGTCCGGAAAAGTGGTCTACGGCATCAATACCGGTTTCGGCAAACTGGCTCAGACTCGGATCCCGGCGGAGCGGTTGGCCGAACTGCAACGCAATCTGGTGTTGTCGCACAGCGTCGGCGTTGGCAAGGAGTTGGCAGATAACGTGGTGCGCCTGATCATGACCACCAAGGTTTTAAGCCTGTCGCGCGGCCATTCCGGTATCCGGATGGAAGTGATTGATGCGCTGATAACGTTACTGAATGCGGGCGTATTGCCGTGTATTCCGGAGAAAGGCTCCGTCGGTGCCTCCGGTGATTTAGCCCCGCTGGCGCATCTTTCCCTGATGTTAATTGGTGAAGGCGAAGTCACCGCGCAGGGCGTAAGAATGTCGGCTATCGAAGGGCTGGCGGCGGTTGGACTGAAACCGGTTGAGCTGGGGCCGAAAGAGGGGCTGGCGTTGCTTAACGGTACACAGGTTTCGACGTCTCTGGCGCTGGCCGGTCTGTTTGAGGCCGAACGAGTATTTTCCGCCGGTCTGGTTGCCGGTGCGCTGTCGCTGGAAGCCATCAAAGGCTCAGTCAAACCGCTCGACCCGCGTATTCATCAGGCCCGTGGCCAGTTGGGACAGATAGCCGTTGCCGCCGCTGTTTCGACATTGCTGGAAGGGAGCGACGTTGTGACCTCTCATGCCAACTGTGGCCGCGTGCAGGATCCGTACTCCATTCGCTGCGTGCCGCAGGTGATGGGGGCTTGTCTGGATAATCTGCAACATGCGGCGCGGGTGCTGCAAATTGAAGCCAATGCGGCATCGGATAACCCGCTGGTGTTTGCTGAAAACGGCGATGTCATTTCTGGGGGGAACTTCCACGCTGAACCGGTGGCCTTTGCGGCTGATATTATCGCGCTGGCCGTGGCGGAAATCGGCGCTATTTCCGAACGCCGTTTGGCATTATTGCTCGATACCGGCCTTTCAGGCCTGCCTGCTTTTCTGGTCAACGATGGAGGAGTTAACTCGGGCTTTATGATTGCCCAGGTTACCGCGGCCGCTCTGGCGTCTGAGAACAAATCTCTCGCGCATCCGGGCAGCGTAGACAGCCTGCCGACCTCGGCCAATCAGGAAGATCACGTCTCTATGGCGACCTACGCCGCCCGCCGTCTGGGGGATATGTGCTTTAACACGGCAGTCGTCGTGGGCATTGAAGCCATGGCCGCCGCGCAGGGCATTGATTTCATCCGTCCGCTGAAAAGTTCTGTGGTGCTGGAAAATGAGCTGCATCTTATCCGCGAAAAAGTGGCCTATCTTGAGCGCGATCGCCTGATGGCGCCGGACGTGGAAGCCATGCGTCTTTGGGCCAGCCGTGAGCAGTGGCCGACGGCCATTGAAGCTATGTTGCCGAGTTTTAACTGATGAATAAGGGACACACTATGAATACGCCACAAAAAACCGCCGTTGCCCGCGTGGTTCGTGCCCCTCACGGCACGGAGCTGAGCTGTCAGAACTGGCTGATCGAAGCTGCTTACCGCATGTTGCAAAATAATCTGGACCCTGACGTTGCCGAGCGCCCGGAAGATCTGGTGGTGTATGGCGGGATTGGTAAAGCCGCCCGCAACTGGCCTGCTTTCGAAGCGATCCTCGACAGCCTGCGCAAACTGCGTGAGGACGAAACCCTGCTGGTTCAGTCGGGTAAACCGGTGGGTATTTTCCGTACCCACACCGATGCTCCACGCGTGCTAATTGCCAACTCTAATCTGGTACCACACTGGGCCAACTGGGAGCATTTCCACGAGCTGGATAAAGCCGGCCTGATGATGTACGGCCAGATGACCGCCGGTTCTTGGATCTACATTGGTGCGCAGGGCATCGTGCAGGGCACTTATGAAACCTTCGCCGAAGCAGGGCGTCAGCATTACAACAGCAATTTACAGGGTAAATGGATATTGACCGCCGGACTTGGCGGGATGGGCGGCGCACAACCGTTAGCTGGCGTATTGGCGGGTGCTTGTGTACTGGCGATTGAATGCCAGGAGTCGCGCATTGATTTTCGTATCCGCACCCGTTATCTCGACCACAAAGCCCACAGTATTGACGAAGCGCTAGCGATGATTGAAAAAGCCTGCGCCGAAAAGCAGGCGATCTCCGTCGGTCTGCTGGGAAATGCTGCCGAGCTGATGCCACAACTGGTCGAGCGGGCTAAACAGGGCGGTTTGCGCCCGGATATCGTCACCGATCAAACCTCCGCCCATGACCCACTGAACGGTTATTTGCCGGAAGGCTGGACGCTGCAACAGTGGCAGGAACGTAAAATTGCCGATCCCAAAACGGTGGTAAAAGCTGCACGCGCCTCAATGGCAAAACACGTTCAAGCCATGCTCGATTTTCACGCCATGGGTATTCCAACGGTTGATTATGGCAACAACATCCGTCAGGTGGCGAAAGAGGAAGGCGTGCTTAACGCCTTTGATTTCCCTGGTTTCGTTCCAGCTTACATCCGCCCGCTGTTTTGCGAAGGCAAGGGTCCGTTCCGGTGGGTGGCGCTGTCGGGTGACCCGGAAGATATCTATAAGACAGATGCCAAATTGAAAGAGTTGTTCCCGGATAACGCCAACCTGATCAACTGGTTGAATATGGCCAGCGAACGCATTGCGTTTCAGGGATTACCAGCGCGCATCTGCTGGCTTGGGCTGGGTGAGCGGCACATTGCCGGGCTGGCCTTTAACGAAATGGTCCGCAACGGTGAGCTGAAAGCACCGGTGGTGATCGGCCGTGACCATCTGGACACGGGCTCGGTGGCCTCGCCCAACCGTGAAACGGAGGCGATGAAAGACGGTTCTGATGCCGTTTCCGACTGGCCGTTATTGAATGCGTTGCTCAATACGGCCGGCGGCGCGACCTGGGTCAGCCTACATCATGGCGGCGGCGTGGGGATGGGCTTCTCGCAACATGCGGGCATGGTGATTGTCTGCGACGGGACGAAAGAGGCAGATGCTCGTTTGGCCCGCGTTCTGTGGAACGACCCCGCAACCGGCGTAATGCGACACGCTGACGCAGGGTATGAGCAGGCAATCGAATGTGCCGAGCGCAATGAACTGAATCTGCCGATGATTTGAGTGACGTTGTCACTTTAACATTTGACGTGATACTCCCAACCTGATGTTCTTTTTACGCTTAGCGGGTAAAGGTTCGCACCTTTGCCCGCTGTTTTATTAGGCAGATACTGTAAAATCATGCCTGATAAAACTCCGCTCATTTACATAATATTTACTATTCTTAACCTACGTATCCGTTTCCTTCGACTGGGGTGAATCGTGGATTTTAGGTTGAAAGCTTTCCATGCTAAAGCATTAAATCTGCGCTCCTTGCTGGCTGGAGGGTTATGTTGTCTCGCTCCATTTTCCGCTTATGCCGCCTGTGATATATCGGCTCCTGACTCCCTTCAAACCACGACATGCAACAATCAGACACCCAACCCCGATACGACCCCCGTCACCGCTGCCGCTAACAGCCAAAATGTGACCGTGAATATCAACAGCGACGCGGGCTTAACGGTCACTAACCAGAATGCGGTCAGTGTCGGCAGTACCAGCACCATCAATAATTACGGGGCACTGTCAGTGAGTGGTGATAATTCCGCTGGCATGTTTGCCAGCAGCACCGGCAATACCCTGAATAACCAGGGCACGATTTCAACTCAGGGGTATCAGGGATACGGTTTGCAGGCCAATGGTGGTGACAATACGTTCATCAATGGCGGCATGATTGAAACCCAGGGTGAAGGGGGAAACGGCATCAATACCGCACTGGGCGGAGGGATTAACGACACGATAACCAACAATAACGTCATTCATGTTTCCGGCCTCAATGCCAACGGCATCTATCTTGGGCAAGCCGCCAATGTGACGAACAGTGCGACAGGCGTGATAACCAGCGATCAGTCGCGCGGCATTGTTGCCACCGCAGGCGGCATTATCGACAACCAGAGTCAGATTTACGCGCTGCGCGACGGGATTTACAGCTACTACGGCGTGGCGACGGTGACCAACACCGGGAGCATCACGTCAGTGAATGAATCCGGCATTCAGTTTGACAGCAATGACGCGGCGACGGTGATCAACAGCGGAAATATCACCGGCGGCAACGGCGTCGCCGTGCGTTTTTTAGGGGCTGACAATCAGTTTATCTGGCAGAACAGCGGATCGATCACCGGTTCGGTCATCATGGGCGATGGCAATGACACGGCCCTGCTGAAAAACTTGAACTCGACTCAGCTACTGCCGGGCATTATTTTTGACGGTGGGTTGGGTAACGATTCTCTGACGCTTGACCACACCTTTGCCAGTGATCCGCAACGTTTTATCAACTGGGAAAGTCTGGCACTGAGCAACGGTTCAGCATTGACGCTAAACAACCCGCTGGTACTCGGTGACAGCGGTTCACTGACCGGCAGCGTCACTATTGACGCCAGCAGCAGCCTGCTGGCTGGCGGGCAGAGCGCGGCCACGATTTTAGCGTTGAGTAATCATTCTGCCGTTACTGTGCGCAATGCGGGAACGTTAGATCTCACCAATGGCTCCAACAGCACCGCAGACCAGCTCACCATTAACGGTAACTATGTTGGCCTGAATGGCACGTTAAAGCTTCAGAGCGTACTCAATGGGGATAACTCGCCGTCTGACCGGCTTATTATCTCCGGCGGGCAGGCCAGCGGCACGACACAAATTCAGGTGACCAACGTCGGTGGGACCGGCGTGGCGACGCAGCAGAATGGTATTTTGCTGGTCGATGCCATTAATGGCGGAACCACCACCACGACGGCATTCAATTTGGCCGGAGGCTCAGTCTCGGCTGGCGCCTATGACTATTTCCTGTTTAGAGGCGGAGCAGGCAGCAGCGACAGTTGGTTTTTGCGTAATACGCTGATAACCGTCCCACCCGTAACGCCTCCGGTGGTACCACCCACGTCGCCAGTTACCCCGCCTGTCACGCCGCCGCTGATACCACCGATCACAACCCCAACGTCGCCTCCGGTTACGCATTCAGTGCCGCTGTATCGTCAGGAAATTCCCCTCTATCAGGCGCTGGCGCCGCTGGTGCTGAATATGGGGCTAACGCAGGTTGGCACATTCCATCAGCGTCAGGGGAATCAAAGCCTGCTCAGTTCCGCAAACAGCGACGTACCGGCCAGTTGGACGCGTATTTTAGGTACCCACAGCGAGCAGAGCTGGTCGGGGTCTACCTCTCCCTCTTTTGACGGCTCGTCCGAGGGATTTCAGGTCGGGCAGGATCTTTACTCCGCGCAGTATGCTGAGGGCGGGCGCGACAATGCCGGCATTTTCTATGGTTATTCACGGGTAAAGGGCGACGTAAAAGGATTTATTCTCGGTCAGGCTGACGCCTTTGCAGGGAACATCACCCTTAATGGCAACAGCTTTGGCGGCTACTGGACGCATCAATGGAATAATCAGGCGTATGTTGATGCGGTACTGATGCAAACCTGGATGAACGGTTCTCTGGAGTCCGGACGTGGGCGTAGCGCGGATGCCGTGGGGAAATTATGGTCGGCCTCCTTAGAGAGTGGTTATCCGCTGCCGGTCAGTGAACACTGGTCTATTGAACCTCAGGCACAGATGGCGGTGCAGCGTATGCTGCTCGACGACAGCAATGACGGAGTTTCTTCGATTCAGTACAGCGATGACACCCTAAAAACAGGACGCGTGGGTGCCCGTCTTGAAGGAAGTTACGGGGAGTTGCTCCAGCGCATTCAACCCTATCTCAATATCAATGTTTGGCATAATTTCGACAACACCAGTTCAGTCAATCTGAGCGGTGACCCGGTGACAGCCGAAGAGGGCAACACCTCGCTGGAGGTCGGTGTGGGCGTGGCGGCTACGCTGAATAAAAATGTCAGTTTCTACTCGTCGGCCAGCCACTCCAGTGATCTTAGCAGCACCGACCTTAACGACTATACGGGCAGTGTCGGTATGCGGGTTATTTGGTAACAAAGCAGGTGAATTCTATTTCATCACCCGTAATTGCGCACGTTCATTGTAAAAACGACGGTAAGAGAGATAACCCGCAATAATGGTCGACAAACTGGCGGTCGCCAGCAGCATGAAGGTCACCATAATCTGATATTTGATGGCTTTCACTGGGTCGATACCGGCAAAAATCAGGCCAGACATCATACCCGGCAAACTGACCAGCCCGACGGTTTTTGCCGCATCGACGGTCGGGATCATCGCAGCACGAATGCTGTCGCGGATAATCGTTCCGGACGCCATTTTGGTCGATGCACCCAGGCTCAGCATCTCGAGTATTTTTTGCTGGTTGTCGATGAAACGCTGGTTGAGATTGCTGTAACACAAGCCGACAGCCACCATGGCGTTACCGGCGATCATGCCGGAAATCGGGATCACCTGCATCGGCAGAAACTCAATCGAGCGGCTGAGCAACAGCACCACCAGCGTCAGCGTCGTGCCTACCGAGATAGCAATAAACGAGATCACAAACCCATTATCGATATTGCGGCTGCGTTTTTTGGCGTTCAATGCAGCATTAACGCAGATAAACAGCACCATCAGCACCGTCAGCCAGTCGTTGTTCAATTGGAAAATGTATTTGAGCACATAACCGACAATCACCAATTGGACGATGCCGCGCGCCACGCTCCAGATGATGTCTTTTTCCAGCCCGAGCTTCTCTTTTTTACTTACCAGCAGGGCGACGACCACCAGAATGAGCGCCAGCGCCAGGGATTCGTTGGTGATGTTATGCTGGTTCATGGGTGATTTTCTCGTCGGTGTGGTGCGTCAGGGTAATGACATTTTGGGCATGGCGGATTTCGTTCTGATCATGGCTAACCCACAGCACGGCAAGCTGCTGTTCGGCGACCAAACCCGCAATGATTTGATTAATATTTTGTTTGTTCTCTTCGTCCAGTGCGCTGGTTATTTCATCGAGCAACAGCACCTCCGGCAAAAATTGTAGATTTCGCAATAACGACACCCGCTGTTTTTCGCCGCCGGAGAGCTCTTGCGTGCGTTTATCCAGCATATCCGCAGACAGATTCACCCGCGTCAGCCACTCTTTTACTTTTCCGTCATCCATTTTTTTGCCACGGATTTCATAAGGCAGCGCCAGGTTATCGCGCACCGTATCGCCAAACAGCGTCGGCGTCTGAAAACAATAGGAGACTTGCTGGCGATAAGTTTCAGGTTTCAGCCGCGTAATATCCTCGCCCTTAAAGCGGATCGTTCCACCGGTCTGTGTTAGCAGGGAGGCAATAATTTTCAGCAACGTACTCTTCCCGCTGCCCGATGGACCGGTCAGCAGGGTAAATTCACCGGGATTGAGATCAAATGATATAGGTTCCAGCAGGGGGTGGTGATTGAGTGAAAAGCTGACGTCCTGTAATTGCAGGAGGGGCATAGAAGGGGATTTCCTAGTGAAATTATAAAAAGGAATAATAACACCGGGTGAGTTTGAGTCGCGACTCAGCTTGCTTTTAAATTCAAAAGATAGTTTGGTATTTGGCCATTGGCTTTCGCTTTTCTCCTCCCCCTTTGCAGGGGAGGGAGCAGGACCGCTTTTGTTGTAAAGTATTGGCGGTATTTCGCGGCGATAATTGCTGCACCTGAAACACTGCCATCCCGATTCAGCGAAGCGCGAAGTTTAAAAAGCTCGGATTCCAAAGCCCAAGGAACCTAGAGCCCTCTGGGTATCTCCCGATAAAACCCGATCCCGATTAAACGACCGAACAGAAACGGTATAAATTTCCGACTCCGCAGCCACAGCTCCGTTCGTCCGGGTGGTTTGGTACGTTTTTTCTGCCCGGCTTTGCTGATCATTATCTGCAACGACTGCGTCGCCCAGGTTGGGAAGGCCCGGCGGCGCTGGACGCGCTGGAGATGTTTCAGGTTTAGCCTACCGCGCAACAGCGGGGTGGTGATGAGGTTAGCGGTGGCGACCGCGTCCTGAATCGCCAGATTGACGCCGACGCCGCCGATGGGCGACATGGCATGCGCAGCGTCACCGATGCACAGCAGGCTGGGTATTGCCCAGGATTTCAGCCTATCGATGCGGATCTTCAGCAATTTGACCTCATCCCAGTGCCTGATATCGCTCTCCAGCCGCGCCAGTGTAAAGGGGGAAACCTCGGTCAGCAGGGCCAGAAAGGGGGCCAGACCTTGCTGTTGCAGGGCGTCGAGACTGTCTTTGGTAATCGAGTATCCGCACTGCCAGTAATCGCCCCGGTCGATCATGATGAAGTTTTTCTTCGGTCCCCGATGGCCCATCGACCATTGCGGGTCATCCGGCAATTTGTGAATTTTCAGCCACAGCACGTCACGCGGTGCGCCAAAGCGGCGGATTTTCATGCCCGCCTGTTCTCGCACCACGGAGTTACGTCCGTCACAGCCCACCACCAGAGTGGCGTCGATGCGTTTTTCCTCGCCGTTAATCCGCGCATTGACGCCTTTTACCGTCCCATTTTCTTCGATAAGTCCCGTCACCTGCGCATTGTGCACAAGGCTAAAGGTCGGCAGCAGAGCGGCTTTGCCACAGATAAAATTCAGAAAATCCCACTGCGGCATAAACGCGATGAATTTGCACTGCGTCGGCAGATGGCTGAAGTCCGCCAGCGTGGTCTCTTTCCCGTCGATTTCGCCATACAGCTTTTCGGCACGCTGATGCGGTAACTGTAAGAACTCGTCGAGAAAGCCCAGACGCCAGATGATTTCCAGCGTCGAAGGATGAATAGTGTCGCCGCGAAAATCGCGCAGGAAGTCGGCGTGCTTCTCCAGTAGCGTGACGTGAACCCCTTTGCGCGCCAGCAGGTAGCCAAGCATTAAACCCGCCGGACCGCCGCCGACGATGCAGCAGGTTGCGGGAAGATGGTCTGAATGGTGCGTCATAGAGCCTGTCCGTCAGCGTGAAATCTATTGATAATAATTATCATTTGCGGACTGGCAGGTCAATCGGCCACGCCTCTCAATGGCATCCGTCAGGGATCCTAATGGCACATTTTCTGCACGATGTGTGGTTTTTATGCACCGCGATGATCTGTCACTTCTTCATCTACTCCCACGCTTGTATTGAATTTCACAGCGTAAACAGTGAGTTGGTATGCGAATACAAAAGTGGCAAGCGTTTTGCAAAGTGGTCCATAGGTTGAGTTGTTGGACCAATTTTTTGTTAAGGCGCGCCATGGAAAATGATTTCAATTTGCTTCACCCGATAGCTCCGCAGCAAAGCGACACGCTGGTGCTCGATGCACTGACGCGCTATGTCGCTCAATCTGGCACCCGCGTCGGCGAGAAACTGCCGCCGGAACGCGTGCTGGCAGAAGGGTTGGCTGTCAGCCGCAATACGGTCCGTGAGGCCCTCAAACGCTGGGAGGCGCTGGGCATTATTGTCCGTAAAAAGGGCAGCGGGACTTTTTTGCATACCGAAGTGGCGGCCAATGACAGCTTTCTGTCGCTGCGCTTTAAGAATGACTCCGCGACCATGCTGCATGCCCTGGAAGTACGGCGGATCATCGAGTGCGAAGCCTCGGCGATGGCTGCGATGCGCGCCACGGAGGACGACCTGACGTTTATCGAACATAAGCTCGATATCATGGAGCAGGTACATCTGAGCATCGGTTCTGCCGGTGCTGAAGACTGGCAGTTTCATGCATCCATCTATCAGGCGGCGCACAACCCGCTGTTGTTGCAAATGGTTGGGGGTATCTACGACCTGCTGCACGCCTTTTTTGAATCCCCGCCGGAACAGGCGCTGTTTTCCGACTCCTTTCCGCTGCACCGCACCCTGTTTGAAGCCATCGCCCGACGTGACCCTGAGGCCGCGCGGCGGGTGAGCAACGACATTCTTAACATTACTGAACGCGACATGAGGGAAGTTATCAATGCAGCCAGATGAAGCAGCAAAAAAACCAGGGCATGAATTCGGCGAAAACACCCGCCTGGTGCATGACGCACGCCACGATCGCGGCGCTATTTCACCGCCGATATACCAGTCTTCACTGTTCAGTTTCACGGACTACGACAGCATGATTGCCCGCTTTCGCGGCGACAGCGACCACGCACTTTACTCCCGAGTTGATAACCCAACGGTGGTGGAGTTGCAGCATAAAGTGGCGGAACTGGAGGGCGGAGAAGCCTGTCTGGCGTTCGGCAGCGGCATGGCGGCGATCAGCAATGCCATTCTGAGCGTCGTCGGGCCGGGGGAAAAAGTGGTGTGCGTCAATCACGTCTACCCGGATACCTACCGTTTTCTGCGTGGATTCTGCACGCGTTTTCACATCGAAACTCAGTTTGTTGATGGTAGTTCGCTGGACGCGCTGGACGTTGCCATGCAGGGGGCCAGGTTGCTCTATCTTGAGAGCCCGAGCAGTTGGGTAATGAGCGAACAGAATCTGCACGCCGTGGCATCTTTGGCGAAGAAACACGGCGTCGTGACGATGATCGACAACAGCTGGGCTTCGCCGATCTTCCAGAAACCGTTAGAGGCGGGCATCGATCTGGTGATCCATTCAGCATCGAAATACATCAGCGGACACAGCGACGTAGTGGCCGGTTTGGTCATTGCCAGCCGCGAACGCATTGCCGCCATTACCCGCCACATCAGCCCGTTCCTCGGCGGAAAGCTGTCGGCCAATGAAGCCTGGCTGCTGCTGCGCGGTTTACGCACGTTGCCACTGCGTATGCGTCAGCATCACACCAGCGCACTGGCGTTGGCGGGGCTGTTGCAGGGTTATTCGCACATTACGCAGGTGAATCATCCGGGGCTGCACCCGTCGCCGGACTCCTCGCTGCGCGGCTACAGCGGTTTGTTCTCTTTTGAGCTGCGCGAGGGAATCGACATTCCAACGTTTTGCAACGCGCTGCAATTGTTCCGCATGGGCGTCAGCTGGGGTGGGTTCGAAAGTCTGGTGATGCCGGCGATTTCGGTCCTCAATCAGGCCGGAGAGTTTAACTCGGCGATTGATTTCGGCGTTTCGCCACGGCTGATCCGTATTTCAGTCGGCCTCGAGGATACCGCCGATTTGTGGCGTGACCTGCAAAATGCCATTGAAAGTGCCTGCTTCTGATCCTCATTTCGTAACCGATTTTGGAGATGCAAGATGATGCGACACCTGAAACCTGTACTTGTTATGACTGGCCTGGCGCTTTCCCTGTTATCCGCTTCCAGCTTCGCCGCCACCAAACTGACGCTGGTCGAAGTGATCACCAGCCCGGCGTGTACTGGAATGCTGCAAAAGATGTTAACGGCTTACAAAGTGCAGCACCCCGACGTCGAGATTGACGTGATTTCCCTTCCATGGGGGCAGGCGTTTGAGAAGCTCGGCACCATGATCCAGAGCGGCCAATACCCTGATGTGGTGGAAATGCCGGATACCTGGCAGGGGCTGTACGCCAGTAACGGAATGCTGACTGATCTCGAACCGCGCCTCAAAAGCTGGGACGGCACCGCCAAACTGACCGATAAAACCCTGAGCATGGCGAGATCATCCGGCGGTACAGCTACCATGATCCCTTACGGTTTTTATCTGCGCGCCATGTTCTGGAATAAAAAACTGTTCCAGCAGGCAGGGCTGAGCGACGCGCCGAAAACCATGGACGAATTTATGGCCGACGCGAAGAAAATCAGCGCGCTGGGTAACGGCATCAGTGGTTATTGCATGCGCGGCGGCGTCGGTGGAACCAACGCCTGGATGATGTTTATGGCGGCAATGAACGGCTCGCCGGACTTTTTCGATAAAGAGGGCAACAGCACGCTGACCCATCCGGGTGCCATTCAAGGCGCGCAGTTCCTGGTCGACATGTACCAGAAAGGTTATGCCTCGAAAGACAGTGTTAACTGGGGCTTCAACGAAATCGTCTCCGGTTTCTACTCCGGTAAATGCGCGATGCTGGATCAAGACCCCGACGCGCTTATCGCCATCAAAAACAGCATGAATCCGGATGATTTCTCCGTGGCGCCGATGCCGGTCGGACCGAATGGCAAAGCCTATCCGACCATCGGCTACACCGGCTGGTCGATGTTCAAACAGGGGAAAAACCAGGATCAAAGCTGGGATCTGATCACCTTCCTGAGCAGTCCAGAAAACAACCTCACTTGGTCGAAATTTGTCGGTACGTTACCAATCTATAAAGGCGCGGAGCAGGACCCGTACTACCACGCTCCGCAGTTTGCTGGCTGGTTTACCGAGCTTAACAGCCCGAATTACATTCCGTTGACGATGCCGACGCACCTTAAAGGCTGGGGCTATTTCAACTCTGTCATTGTGAAAGAGAGTTCACAGGAGACGCTACTCGGTCAGAACGACACGGCCAGCATGGTGAAAGACTGGGCCAAATATCTGACTAAAGAGCAGAAAGCCTGGCTGGCAACACAGAAATAATCTTTCCCGTCCGGCCTGTACGGGCCGGACTCTGTTTTTTATCACACCGGAGACGCGTCATGATGTTGGACACTTCACCACCAGACACCGTTGCCGCGCCGCGCTTTCCCCGCTTGCGGGCGCTGCTTGAACCCTGGGTTTATCTCAGCCCGACGCTGTTGCTGATTGGCTTGTTTATCTTCGTGCCCATGGCGATTGGTATTTCCTATGCGTTCCAGGATATCCAACTGCTTAACCCGTCCGATTCCGGCTGGGTCGGCCTGGACAATTTTCGCACCATGTTTGATGACCGCCATTTTTATGCCGCACTCGGGCATACGGTGAACTGGACGCTCACCTCGCTGGTATTGCAATTTTTGCTCGGGCTGGGTTTGGCGCTACTGCTTAACCGTGATTTCCCGCTGCGCCGTTGGGCGCAGGCGCTGGTGTTTCTGCCGTGGGCGGTGCCGGCGTTTCTTTCCGGGCTGACCTGGGCATGGCTGTTTAATCCGGTGATTGGTATTTTGCCGCACTGGATGGTGGATCTGCATCTCATCAGCGAGCCGTATAACATTCTCTCGGATCCCCATCTGGCGCTGTACGGACCGGTGCTGGCTAACGTCTGGTTTGGCATTCCGTTTTTCGCCATCACGTTGCTGGCGGCATTGCAGTCGATACCTAAAGATCTGTACGAAGCGGCGTCAATGGACGGCGCGACAGGGTGGCAGCAGTTTAAAAAGGTCACGTTGCCGTTTCTGGCACCGATGATTGCTATCACGGTGATGCTACGCACTATCTGGATTGCCAATTTCGCCGACCTGATTGTGGTGATGACCGACGGCGGTCCGGCGAATTCTACCTCGATCCTCTCCAGCTTCATTTTCACCACTGCCTACCGCAAGCTCGACTTCGGTTACGCCTCGGCGATGGCGGTCTTTTTGCTGGTACTGATGACGCTGTATGCGCTGGTGCTGCTACGCATCCGCCATCAGTTGTTGAAATAAGGAGCCGCCGATGACCCTTTCCACACTGAATGCCGGAATACGCACCGCCGGACATCGCCTCGGTATCTTGTTGTACCTGTTATTTGCGCTGTTTCCGATCTACTGGCTAATCAAGATTTCGTTCACGCCGGACAAATTGCTCTACAGCGAAGGGGTTCGCATGTGGCCAAGCGAACTCACGCTGGTGCATTTCCAGCGGGTATTTACCCAAAGTGAGTTTCCGACCTATTTCTTTAACAGCATGGTGGTGTCGCTGGGTACGGCCTTTTTGTCGACGGTGATCGCCGCGGGTGCCGGTTTTGCATTCTCCCGGTTTACGTTTAAGGGCAAAACGGTGATGGTCGCGCTGCTGCTGTTTACCCAGATGTTCCCGCTGGTGATGATCCTTGCGCCAATCTACAAAGTGCTGGCCCCGCTGGGGTTGACCAACAGCCTGCTGGGGCTGGTGCTGATTTACACCGCGTTCAACGTGCCGTTCGCCACGTTTCTGATGCAGTCATTTTTCGACAGCATTCCGAAAGACCTTGAAGAGTCGGCGATGCTGGAAGGATGCAGCCGCTTTATGGCACTGCGCAAAGTGATCATTCCGCTGACGTTACCGGGCATGGCCGCCACGCTTGGTTTTGTGTTTACCGCCGCGTGGAGTGAGCTGCTGTTCTCATTGATGTTAATTAATAAAAATGACGTGATGACGTTCCCGGTCGGGTTACTGAGCTTCGTGTCGAAATTTGCCGTTTCCTGGGGCGATATGATGGCTGCCGCTGTTCTGGCGCTGATCCCCGCCTGTCTGTTTTTTGCTTTCATTCAGCGCTACCTGGTTCAGGGGCTGACTGCCGGTGCCGTAAAAGGATAATCTCATGGCTCAGATTACGATTTCCGATCTTCAAAAACGCTACGACAACGTGGAAGTGCTGCGCCACATCAACCTGACCATTAAGGACGGCGAGTTCGTGGTGTTGGTGGGGCCATCAGGCTGCGGTAAGTCTACGTTGCTGCGTACCATCGCCGGGCTGGAGTTGGCGACGGCGGGGGATATTCACATCGGTACGCGGCTGATGAATCAGGTGGCGCCAAAGGATCGCGATATTTCGATGGTGTTCCAGAGTTATGCGCTGTATCCCCACATGACGGTGGCGCGCAATATGGGTTTCAGTCTTGAAGTGCAAAAGCGCCCGAAAGCCGAGATCGACGCCGCGGTCAATAAAGCCGCTGACATTCTCGGGCTGACCGCGTTATTGCATCGTCGCCCGAAGGAGCTCTCGGGCGGCCAGCGTCAACGCGTGGCAATGGGCAGGGCGATCGTGCGCGAACCGCAGGTCTTTTTGTTCGACGAACCGCTCTCCAACCTTGATGCCCAACTGCGCGGCCAGATGCGTATTGAGATCAAAAGTCTGCATCAGCGTATGCGCAATACCATTGTGTACGTCACGCACGACCAGGTTGAAGCCATGACGCTGGCAGACCGCATCGTGGTGCTCAATCACGGCGTGATTCAGCAGGTCGGTACGCCACTCGAGCTGTATGACACACCGGCCAACAAGTTTGTCGCCAGCTTTATCGGCTCGCCGTCGATGAATTTCATCAACGGCACCCTGGAACTCGGCGACCGTGGGCCACAGGTTCGCGTCAGCCCTGCGTTATCCCTCCCGGTGGACCCTAACATCACCAGTCTGGAAAGCGGCAAACCCGTGACCTACGGCGTGCGCCCGGAAGCGATAGTGCTCACCACCGAAGACGCCACAGGGGCCGTACCGCTCGACGTCACCTTAATTGAGCCAACCGGCTTGAGCGAGCTTATCCATGGCACGGTGGCGGGTGAACAGGTCAGCGTCTACAGCATGGTGAGGTCAGGAAGCGCACCCGGCGGCAGGTTATGGATCAAGATTGATACTGCGCGTATGCAGTTGTTTGAAGCAGGGAGTCAGCGGAGGCTGTTGAAACTCAATGAGTGATTCTTTGGGCGGCGAGCTCGCGAATTGACCTTAAAACTCAAAATTTGAAATTAAAAAAAACCGGTCAGGTTTCCCATGACCGGTTTTTTAAAAAGCCTTACGCCAGTGATCGTTAAACCGCTGGCTTGGCAATCACATTGCGATTTTCCATCCGCACTTCGGCAATCTGCACGTCAATGATATCGCTCTGACGGTAGGCAACGTCGCCTTTGATCAGTACGGTACCGGTGTCGAAGCTGCAAACCAGTTCGTCGCGCACGGCGTGCAGGAACGGGGCAGGGATGAAGGCGACGGCGCCGATGTCTTGCAGGCGAACGCGCAGGCCACCGCGGGTAACGTCGATAATTTCAGCGCTGAATTTGGTATCAGTGCCGACTTTATCTTCCAGATAACGGGCGTACAGCCAATCTCCAACATCGCGCTCAGCCATGCGGTTAGCACGACGGCGTTCTGCCAGTTGGATTGTCATGTCGTCTTCCGGTTTTACCGCAGCCTGTTTAGTTATCATCGCTTTGAGCAAGCGGTGGTTAACCATGTCACCGTATTTACGGATTGGCGACGTCCAGGTGGCGTAAGCTTCCAGCCCCAGACCGTAATGCGGGCCCGGTACGGTGCTGATTTCAGCGAAAGTCTGGAAACGACGGATGCGACTATCGAGGAACTGCGTTGGCATCGCGTCAAGCTTACGGCGCAGTGCGCAGAAGCCGGGCAGGGTCAGCAACTCTTCAGCCTTAGCTTCCACGCCGTTGGCCTGCAACACAGTGACGGCATTCTCAACCAGCAGCGGGTCAAAGCCCATATGTACGTTGTAAATACCAAAACCGAGGCTATCACGCAGGGCGATAGCGGCGCAGACGTTGGCGGCAATCATCGATTCTTCCACAATGCGGTTAGCAATGCGGCGATGTTCGGCAACGATTTCCAACACATTGCCTTTCTCACCCAGAACAAAGCGGAAGTCAGGACGATCTTTAAACACCAGCGCGTGCTCGGTGCGCCATGCGCTGCGCAGATCGCACAGGTGTTTCAGCAGGCGGATTTGATCGGCGATGACGTCAGTTTGCGGCTGCCATACGCTTTTCTCTTCCTGTTCAATCCAGTCAGAAACGTCGTCGTAGGCCAGTTTGGCTTTAGATTCGATGGTTGCAGCAAAGAAACGGATATCGTTACCGAGTGCACCGTCGGCTGACAGCGTAACGCTGCAAGCCAGTACCGGACGCTGAACGTCAGGCCACAGTGAGCAAAGGTCATCGGAGAGTTCACGCGGCAGCATCGGGATGTTAAAGCCCGGCAGGTAGTTGGTGAACGCACGTTTCTTCGCAATATTGTCGAGCTCGCTGCCTTGTGCAACATAAGCCGTCGGATCGGCAATCGCGATATTCAGTTGCAGGGTGCCGTCGCCGTTGTCTTTCACATACAGCGCGTCATCCATATCCTGAGTGCTGCCACTGTCGATGGTGACAAATGGCAGGGCGGTCAGATCTTCACGGATCAGACCCTGATCGAGGATCTCCGCAATCTCGGATTTCGGGGCTTCGCGCTCAAGGTTATGGCGTGCCAGCGTGACCCACCACGGGGCGAGGTCGTCTTCACCGGTGGTGATCCATTCGGTAATTTCAGCCTGGAAGCTGTGATCGCCTTCTTTAAGCGGATGACGACGCATTTCTGCCACACACCAGTCACCGTCGCTCACTTCGTGATTAATGTTGCGCGCAACGCGACATTGAATGGAATCACGCAATAAAGGATGGTCAGGAATGATGGAAAGACGGTCATCTTTTTTGGTCACACGGCCGACAAAGCGCGTCAGGAATGGCTCAACCAGCGTTTCCGGTTGCACCACTTCGCGTTCCTTTTCGGTTTGCAAAGAGGCAATCACGCGGTCGCCATGCATAACTTTTTTCATGTACGGAGGCGGAATGAAGTAACTTTTTTGACCGTCTACTTCAAGAAAGCCAAAGCCTTTCTCAGTTCCTTTAACAACGCCTTCAAGGCGCGGAGTCTGAGAGTGAAGTTGCTGTTTTAGCTGCGCGAGCAGCGGGTTATCTTGAAACATATCGTCCAGGGGTGGGGTTAGAATGGCTCGATTAGCGGCAGACAGTTTTACGCGAAATGGCCCCTGCGGGCAAGCAGCATCTCCCCTTTTCACGTCATAACCCTGACGCGAAAAGGGGATTGTTAATGATGCAGCGTTTACCGGTCAGGCGATACGTTGCAGGTCGACTTTCTGTTCGCAGCGGCGGATAGCCACCGGAATCGCTTTGGAGGTTGGGGTGTGAGTTTGGTCACCGAAACTGGACATCGGCACCAGCGGGTTGGTTTCCGGGTAGTAGGCGGCCAGATTCCCGCGCGGGATGTCGTAGCTGACCAGTTTAAAACCGGTGACTTTGCGCTCCACGCCATCGGTCCACAGCGTTTCAATTTCTACCAACTCTCCGTCCTGCATACCCAGCGCGGACAGATCATCAGGATGGATAAACAGCACTTCACGCTGACCATAAACGCCACGGTAACGGTCATCAAGGCCGTAAATGGTGGTGTTGTACTGGTCGTGAGAACGCAGGGTTTGCAGCGTAAACGGCGCGTCCTGGTTGCCCTGCGGGATCAGTTGTTCGGGCAACATGGCGTTGCTGAAATTGGCTTTGGCCGTCGGCGTATTGAAGTTAAGCTCGGCCGCGGCATTCCCCAGATAAAAGCCGCCTTTAATATCACAGCGTGCATTAAAGTTTTCAAAGCCAGGAATGGTGGCTTCGATGTGATCGCGGATCAGATTGTAATCATCCGCCAGCGCCATCCAGTCGAGGAACTTATCACCCAGTACCGCATGAGCAATACCGCAAACAATGGCCGTTTCTGAGCGCTGCTCTGGGGAAAGTGGAATACCCACGCCCTCAGAAGCGTGCACCATGCTGAAGGAGTCCTCAACGGTGATGAACTGTGAGCCGGTGGCCTGCATGTCGAGTTCGGTGCGGCCCAGCGTCGGCAGAATTAAGGCTTCGCGCCCCGGCGTTAAGTGGCTGCGGTTGAGTTTGGTGCTGATTTGTACCGACAGATCCAGATGACTCAAGGCCCGGTAGGTGCGCAGGGTGTCCGGCGCAGCAGCGGCCAGATTACCGCCCAGACAGATCAGCACTTTGGCATCGCCCGTCAGCATGGCTTCCAGCGCTTCGACGGTGTTGTGACCCGGATTGCGCGGCGCAGTAAAGTTGAAGTGTTTTTCCATCGCATCCAGCAGCGACGTTGGCGCTTTCTCATCGATACCCATAGTGCGGTTGCCCTGCACGTTACTGTGACCGCGCACCGGACACAAACCGGCACCCGGTTTACCCAACTGACCAAACAGCAACTGGAGGTTAGTGATCTCGCGTACGGTCGGCACGGAGTGTTTATGTTGGGTAATACCCATCGCCCAGGTACAAATCACCCGTTCAGCCTGTACGTAAATCGACGCCGCTTCGCGAATATCCGCTTCGGACAACCCCGACTGCTCAGTGATTTTTTCCCAGGAGGTGGCATCTACTGCGGCCAGATACGCTTCCACACCCGCGGTGTTTTGCGCGATGAACTCTGCGTCGAAAATTGTGCTCAGGCCCGAAGCGGTGCGGTCACGATCGGCTTCCAGCAGGGCTTTCACCATACCGCGCACGGCGGCCATATCGCCACCAAGATTCGGCTGGTAATAAGCAGAACTGATACGGCCCGATTTGGTGGTCACGACTTCCAGGGGTTTCTGCGGATCGGCAAAACGTTCCAGACCGCGTTCGCGCAGGGTATTGAAGCTGACGACTTTCGCACCGCGATCGGCGGCGTGACGCAGGCTGTGCAACATACGCGGATGGTTGGTGCCGGGGTTCTGGCCGAAGACAAAGATAGCGTCGGCTTTCTCGAAATCGTCCAGACGAATGGTGCCTTTACCTACGCCGATACTCTGCTTAAGACCCACGCCGCTGGCTTCATGACACATGTTTGAGCAGTCAGGGAAATTGTTGGTCCCGAACATGCGTCCGAACACCTGATAAAGGTAGGAGGCTTCGTTACTGGCACGGCCTGATGTGTAGAAATCCGCTTCATCCGGGCTTTTCAGTCCTTTCAGATGGCTGGCAATCAACGAGTAGGCGGCGTCCCAACTCACAGGTTCATAGTGGTCAGTCAGGCTGTTATACCGCATGGGATGTGTCAGACGGCCCTGATACTCGAGGAAATAGTCACTCTGTTCACGCAGTTTGCTGACGCTGTGCTGGGCAAAAAAATCCAGTTCTACCGCTTTGCGCGTTGCTTCCCAACTGACAGCCTTAGCGCCGTTTTCACAAAAGCTGAAGGTACTGTGGTTATCATCGCCCCAGGCACAGCCCGGACAGTCAAAACCGCGACCTTTATTAACACGCATCAGGTTACGCAGGTTGGAGAGGACTTTTTTACTGTCGAAAACGTAACGGGTCGTCGCTTCCAATGAACCCCAGCCACCGGCCGCTGCCGTGTAGGGTTTGATCTCAGTTTTGAATTTCATATTTTTGCTTCGCAGGTGTCTGGCATGTATGGAATGCAATCGTATTCAACCAAATGTTAAACCGATTGTTAATTTTATGTCACAAGCTTAGGTGGTAAACAGAGAGGGGTCTAATCGAATGGCGCAATCGCGAGATAGAGCGCGCTTATCGCGCAAAATGCGAACAAATTGTAACAAGACCGTTTCACTATGAAATGCCTCGCAAAATAAAGGGGGTTTTGTTCGACGTCATATTGGTGCACCATGCGGCAATTATTTTCGGCTGTTATTGCCGCTGGCCTGTTTTTGCTGATTTTTCAGCCTATTCACCGGCTATTTGGGCACTTTAAAGGAACAATTCGTGAAACGTAGTGTATTGACTGTTTTAACCGGCGTACTGATGTTGTCAGCTGGCGCGGCGAAAGCTGTGGCCCCTCTGGATTTCCCCGTCGTTCCACCGAGTATTGATGCTGCGTCCTTCGTTTTGATGGATTACGCCAGTGGTGATGTGCTGGCGGCAGGTAATCCGGATGACCGCCGCAACCCGGCCAGCCTGACCAAACTGATGACGGGTTATGTCATCGACCGTGCGCTGGATAAACATAAAATCACCATGGATGACGTGGTCACGGTACCGCAGGAAGCCTGGGTCGCGGGCAATAAAAGCCTGGAAGGTTCCTCGCTCATGTTCCTCAAACCCGGTGACCGTGTGTCGGTACGTGATTTGATCCGCGGGATCATCATTACTTCCGGCAACGACGCCTGCGTAGCAATGGCAAATTATGTGGCGGGCAGTCAGGATGCCTTCGTCGGCATGATGAACCAATACGTGACGACCATGGGCCTGACCAACACGCATTTCGAAACGGTTCACGGTCTGGATGCACCGGGGCAATACACCACCTCTTATGATCTGGCAAAACTGTCGCGCGCCATCATCGGCGGCGAGCCTGAGGAATATCGTATGTACAGTGAGAAGTCACTGACGTATGACAACATCACTCAGCAGAACCGTAACGGCTTACTGTGGGACAAAAACCTGCAAGTTGACGGACTGAAAACCGGCCATACCGAAAGCGCCGGTTACAACATTATTGCTTCTGCCACCGAAGGCAACCGCCGTTTGATCGCCGTTGTGATGGGCGGTAAAAGCTCGAAAGGGCGTGAAGAGCAGGCGCGTAAACTGCTGACCTGGGGTTTCCGTGAATACACCAGCAAGCAGATTTTCAAAGCCGGGCAGACCGTTTCCGACGAGAAAGTGTGGTTTGGCGAACGTGCGCAAGTCAAAGTAGGTTCACTGGATGACGTGTTCATCAGCGTACCGCAGTCCGACGCCGACAAGCTGAAAGCCCAATACGTGCTGACCAATCCGCAGATTGATGCGCCGCTGAAAAAGGGCCAGGAGATTGGCACGATCAACATCGTTGATAACGGCAAAACCATCAAAACTATCCCATTGGTGGCATTGGAAGATGTCGCAGAGGGCGGGCTTATCAGCCGCGCGATTGACTACATTAAGTTGAAGCTCTAAGCCGCTCCTCCTCCCCCTGCGAAGGGGGAGGTTGGGAGGGGGTTTGGCATTAAATACAGAGATTTACATGTGATACCCCACCCCAACCCTCCCCTTTGCAGGGGAGGGAGCAAAACAGTTTTTGGATTTTAA
>BHES01000039.1 GCA_003864575.1 Enterobacterales bacterium | reverse complement strand
CTTGTTGTAGGCTGTCCAGTTGGTGATTTTGAACTTTTGTTTTGCCACGAGAGACCACGATGCCATCAGGAAGATAGAGTTTTGATTTTGATCACAGACAAAAGTTCGATTTATTCAACAAAGCCCCGCGACGGCAACAATTTTAGTTTGGCCGAGTGACGGCTGTGACGTCAGAAAATTGGCGGTCAGCAGATTATTCAACACTGCGTCTACTTTACCCTGGCCCAGCCAGGTCATCAGGGTTTGATTATCTGGTGCATAAAAGTAGTCAATGCTGGCAGTAAGCTGCGGGTTGGTGATGATTTCTTGTGAAATCGTCCCCGATTGTACGCCGACGCGTTTTCCCGCTAAGTCATTACTGTTATTGATATCGGTGCGGTCGCTGCGCACCATAATGCCCCACAGCGTTTTGGCAAACGACGCGGTATACAGTGAGGTAGAATTGCTCTGAATATTGACACCGACACCCGGCAGCATGTCGATTTTTCCCAGTTGGAACAGCCGCATCCCTTCACCGGTGTCCTCCACATAAATCGGGTTGAATTTGATGCCGGTCCGGCGGGTGATGGTGTTCATGACATCAATCGCCAGGCCATTCATCTGGCCGCTATTGCGCTCGCGAAAGGCCAGCGGCGCGAGATCGGCTGGCGCGGCGTAGTTGATCACCGGATGCTGGTGGATCCAGCTCAGCTCCTGCTCGGTCAGCAAAAGTTTGTCATCGATATTGTAATGACTGCGCCCGCCAAACCAGCGCTGCTGGATATCACCGGTCGCGCGGCTGGGCAGGAGTTCGAGGATCAGATTGATATAATTGATCAGCTCAGCATGGTTGCTATTGGCGATGAAGGTGTAGGGTGGCTGGTGGTAGGAGGCGAAATTACGGATTTGCAGCGGTTGCAGTTGCAACTGGTCAATCAAATAGTTGGCGGCGGTGGCGTTGCTGACAAACAGATCGGCATTGCCATAGGCCACAGCCAGCAAACCTTGCAGCTGATTTGGGTAAACGGCGACGGTGTCAGCATGATAATTCTGCAAAAACTCGGGTGAAAAAGGTTCATTGTTGGCGATTGCCACCACTTCGGGGTGATGCCGCTGATTGGGCTCCCAGCTGCGCGGGCGGACTTCAACATGCCGATTGGTGAAGAAGGCATGTGACGCTATTTCACCCTGCTGCGGTAAAATCGGCGTACCGGCCATCAGATCAATCTTTCCGGCCTCCAGTGCTGCCAGCACCTGGGCGTAGTCGCAATAACCGATGGCCTTAAAAGAGAGGCGGCTTGAATCGCCGATGATTTTCAGGTAGTCGGCCACAATGCCTTCCACCTCTCCGTCATCACGATTGATAACCAACGGGGTGTTAGCCTCCAGCACCACGCCGACGCGAACCGCTTTGCCACGGGTATAGGCGGAATCAAATTCTGTAGGCAGAACCAGTTCATCGTTGTAGCTGTTTGCGATACTGCGCAACGTCTGAGGAAGGCCGAAATCGCAGCTATTTTCCAGCGCGTTGGCGGTACTTATCCCGCCTAACACCAGAACTAACCCTGCAGTAATCCAACATACGACGCGACGCACACTACACCAGGTGATGTTCGTGGGCATAATTAGCAAGTTCAATCACAGAGGTAAGGCCAAGTTTGGTCAGGATACGGGTTTTATAGGTGCTAACGGTTTTATTGCTGATAAACATCTCATCGGCAATCTGTTTATTAGAAAAACCGTTCACCAAATAACGTAATACGTTGATTTCGCGTGATGTCAGACTATGAGCACGATCGAGGGGATCGTTGGTGACCGAATTACCCGCCAGCAGGTTGAGGGCTTCGGACGGGAAGAAGGCATAACCGCGCAGAACATTCTGGGTAGCAAATAGAATGTCATTAATGTCATTAATGTCTTTATTCTTACTGATAAAACCGTTTGCACCGGCCTGAATTGCCCGGCAGGCGTACACCGACTCATTTTTAGCCGACAGAAACAGTGTCCGTGTATTGGGGTAGGCTTTCTGAATTTTTTTCAGCAGCGCAAAACCATCATAGCCGGGAAGCTCGATGTCGATGATCGCCACATCCACCGGATGAGCGGCGAGTGTACTCAGGCCCTGTTGGCCGTCAATCGCTTCATAAATATCAGTAAATTCGGGCGATTGCGCGAGCAGCGCGCGAATAGCCGGGTGATCATCAATAATTAGTACTGAACTCATATATTCATCCTTGTCTTAAACGTTGAGTCAGAGAAATCGTCGTACCTGACGTTTCTTAAAGCCTGTCCTTTGATTTGTTTTCGTCCACTCAGCCGCAGTGCGCAAGGTATTAATATGCTTTGTGAATGAATGAGGGTTTTTTTCAAGTAATTATTGATTGAGATTATGGTTGTGCGGGCGATAAGCATTTTCTGTAGGAAGCCGGACGCGATGCCGTCCGGCTATGAGGCGTTGTTAACTCAGCGGGATCATCACTCGCTTACGATACGCCGGGCGCTGGGTCAGTTGCTGATACCAACGCTCAAGGTGCGGATGCGATTGGCGTTCAATATCCAGGCCAAACCAGGCATAAGCGAAGCACCCCATCGGAATATCGCCAAGACCGAATTCTTCCCCTGACAACCAGGTCTGTTTGGCAAGCACCGCATCGACCACGGCCCACTGTTTTTCAAAGGCGACCATGCCGTTTTTAACCGCCGCCATATCGCGTTGAGCTTCAGGCGTGCGTACCAGATTAATAAACACCTGGCGGAAAGGAACGGGCAGTGAGCTGCTTACCCAGTCCAGCCATTTGTCTGCCGAGGCGCGCTGACGTGGATCACTGCCCCAGAAATCTGGGTTGCCCGAGCGCTCAGCCAGGTAGCGCAGGATGGCGTTCGACTCCCACAGAATAAAATCGTCATCTTGCAGGCAGGGTACCAGCCCGTTCGGATTGAGCGACAGAAAGAGAGGTTCGTTGAGTTTACCGTAGGCGCCGCCCGCGTTGACCACCTGATACATCTCACCGAGTTCATCCAGCAGCCACAACACTTTCTTCACGTTGGTCGAATTTTCGCGACCCCATACCGTCAGCATGTTTATTACTCCCTGAATGGGTTGATTTATTGAGATATTTAAAAAACAGTTCGCAGAGACTATAGGCGTGAAAAGCGCGTTATGCATCCGGAACTCGTCTGGACGCCGTAATAGGATGAAGAACAGGAATGCTCAGGCGTGGAAGCGGGTCCACAGTGAGATAAGCAGCCAGGCCGCCAGCGACCAGCAAACCACGGCGCTGAACAAGGCGTAAGGCAGTTTCATCCCGCCGATAAAAAAGTAGAGAGAAATCAAATAAACCAGGTAAGGGATAACCGCCCACAAGCCGAAGACGATGGTGGTGCGCAATGCGTCAATGCTGCGTTCGGTGCCGACGATATAGTGGGCAATCAGGGCAAACGTCGGGAACAGCGGCAGTAAGCCGGCGATGTAATAATTTCGCGTTTTCGACAATATTCCGATCGCCACCACCATCAGCGCGCCAATCAGTGCTTTAATTATCAGTCCCGTCACGCTGTTTTCTCCGCCGCTTAGCGCTGAACGTTGAGCATTCATTGCGGATAAGCGTCTTATAGTTATCGATAATTATTCATTACTAGGGCACAAACTTGCCCGACTCAGGACGTGCGGTCAAGACGAGAACAGAGAATAAAAATGCGCGTGAAAAGCCCCTAAGGGCAGAAATGAGGACTATTCTAACAATCTTTACACTGCAACGGTTTCTTCGCGGCGTATAAACCGGTAGGTTTTAACATCGGCGAACTTCTTAATCGCAAGTCGTAAAAGCTGTTTGAAAGATAAGATAAATTTCAGTTACCCGGACAAAAGCGCTGACAAACCTATGACAATCTCTCCTAAATTCCAACGGACCTTTCTTTGTGCGCTCGGCGGCGGTGTCATGCTGCTGGCGCTTCCTGCTGCTCAGGCTGATACCAACCCGGCTGCCCCGCAGATTAACGCTAAATCCTGGGTGCTGATGGATTACAACAGCGGCAAAGTGCTGGCTGAATCAAATCCTGACGCTCGTCTTGACCCTGCCAGTCTGACCAAAATCATGGTCAGCTATGTGGTCGGTCAGGCGATCAAATCCGGTAAAGTGACGCCGGATGACATGGTCACTGTGGGACAAGATGCCTGGGCCACCGGTAATCCGGTGTTGCGCGGCTCCTCGCTGATGTTTCTCAAACCGGGCGATAAAGTCCCGGTTTCTGAGCTAAACAAGGGCATTGTTATTCAGTCGGGTAATGACGCGAGTATTGCGTTGGCCGACTATGTGGCGGGCAGTCAGGACTCATTCGTCAGCCTGATGAACCGTTATTCTCAGCAGTTGAAGCTGGACAATACCCATTTCAAAACCGTACACGGATTGGATGCCGACGGCCAATACAGCTCAGCCCGCGATATGGCGCTGTTGTCGCAGGCATTGATCCGCGACACGCCGGAAGAGTACGCACTGCACAAAGAGAAAGAGTTCACCTTCAACCATATTCGCCAAATTAACCGCAACCGTTTGTTGTGGAGCACCAATCTGAACGTGGATGGCATCAAAACCGGCTACACCTCCGGCGCAGGGTACAATCTGGTCTCTTCCGCCAGCGACCCAAGCGGGATGCGTCTGATTGCCGTTGTGATGGGCGCGCCAAGCGATCGCATTCGTTTCAACGAGAGTGAAAGCCTGCTGACCTGGGGCTTCCGTTTCTTCGAAACCCTGACGCCGATTAAAGCCGGTGATGCCTTTACCAGCCAGCGAGTCTGGTTCGGCGAAGACAAAATGGTGCCGCTCGGCGTGGCTGAAAATGCGTCACTGACTACCCCGAAAGGGCAGCTAAAGAATCTGAAAGCCAGCTTTACCCTGACCAACAAACAGTTGGAAGCGCCGCTGGCAAAAAATCAGGTGGTCGGTACGATAGACTTCAGCCTGGACGGCAAAGTGGTTGACCAACGTCCGCTGGTGGCCTTGAAAGAAGTCAAAGAAGGCGGATTCTTCAGCCGTATCTGGGATTTCGTGATGATGAAAATTACCGGTCTGTTCGGTTCGATTTTCGGAAAATAACCGTCACACAGTGGGTTTGAAGCAATAAAAAAAGGCTTTGCATCATGCAAAGCCTTTCTCTTTTCAACGTTCTGCCGGGCTAAAATCTTAACCGCGTACCCAGCCTTTACGGATGAGTATGGCGAAACTGAAGCGATAGAGTTTATCCAGGCCGCCGGAGATTTGTTCTCCAAACAGGTTCCAGACCAGCTGCGCAAACAGACAGCCCAGTATCCCGACCAGCAATCCACCCAGCATATCCATCGGCCAGTGAACGCCGAGGTAAACCCGTGACCAGGCGATGCCGAGTGCGGTCACCGTCAGCAGTGCGCCGGACCATAAGCGATGCCAGCACAGGAAGGCGATAGCGAAGGTGAAAATGGCGGTGCCGTGGTCGCTCGGGAAGGAGTCATCCGGTGAATGGTGCAGGAAGTTATAGCCAAAACCTTCGACAAACGGGCGTGCATGTGGGAAGAGGATTGACAGGGTTTTGGCAGCGGTCATGGCAAAACCGAGTGCTATCACCGTTTTAGTCACCAGCGTGCGCTGAGAGGTAATATGCTCGCGGTGGCCCCACAGCCACAGCCCGATGATCAGTAATGGCACAACCATGATCATGTCATTGGCCATGAAAGTAGCGAATTTGATCATCGCCGGTGGTGACGCAGGCGTCGCATTAATCCAGGTAAAAAGCAGGTGATTTAGCTGTTCCATACCTGCTTCCTTAAAATCGTTGTCCACAACATCAGTACCCTCATCGTAAATATCGGCCAAAGAGAGGCCGCAAAATATTCCAGTAACCTGTCGACTACAAATCTGCAAGCCAGCCCAACTGTAATTTGTGCAGGCTGCAGGGTAAACGGGGATCGTCTGAATCTTCCGCTCCATTTAAGCGCGGTATAGTTTCACGATGAAATTAAGGTTACAGAAAAGAAATTAAGAAACCCTTAAGGCTCGCGGGAGGACCAGCCTCCCGACTTGAAAAGTCTGTTATGCGAAACGTTTTAAGAAAGTGGGTGAACCAGGGGAACGCTCATAAAACCGATAAAACGGGGATCAGCGGGGTTTTTGTGCCACAAGCAGGAACATCATCGGCCGTTCTGTCTCTTCGCTCAGCGCCGGTGTGGTGGCCAGTTGTTCATCTGACGGACCCCATTCATCGAGGCGGGTGATAATGAATCCGGCGCCGATCAACAGGTTAATGTAGGTCGCTAGTTTGCGATGTTGTTTGATAACCCCTGGCGCAAACCAATCAGTGATACGTTTTCCTTCTTGCTGATAGCCATTAATAGGCCAGGTTTTCTCACCGTTTTTACCGATGATCCAGCCCGGTTGCGATGGCGTGGTGAAGATAGGATGTTCGGCCGAGAAGACAAAATGGCCGCCCGGAAGCAGTGACTGATAGACTGTTGCAAACAGCTCAGGCAGCGCCTGAATGTAGTGCAGCGTCAGCGAGCTGTAAGCCAGCGAGTAGTTTTCGGCAGGCAGTTGCAGCTGTTCCAGATCTTCACGACGGTATTCGATAGCCGGGTCTGACGTCATACTGCGGGCTTTGTTGAGCATTTTTTCAGAAACGTCTAGCCCCAGCACATGCGTAGCACCTTGTTCGCACACATTGCGGCAGAACCAGCCATAACCACAACCGAGATCGACCACCTTCGCACCGCGCACATCTGGCAGCATGGCATTGAGCGCAGGCCATTCAGGCGCACCATCAAGGCCGTTCACCGAGCGGTTAAGTTGTGAATAACCCTGGAAAAATGCCTCATCATCATAAATATTTTGCGTCATGTTCATGACTCCTTTAAAAAGATATCCTGTGCCGGTATCGGCGGACATAGTGTAGTTATAAAAGTCATGGAGAAAAAGTTGGACATTCGACAGGCGGAAATCGCCGATCTGGAGCGGCTACAGAAAGTAGGTATGGACACTTTTCGGCACTATTTTGCCGCTCTCTGGCAAAATGCGGCAGAGCTGCAGCAGTTTCTGGATAATGATTTTTCTGAGGAAGCGTTGCAGCAAGGCTTGATTGATCCTGAACAGCACTGGTTGTTGGCGACAGAAGAAGAAACGCCGACAGGTTTTGCTAAAGTTCATTATAATCAGCCGCTTCCTGATAGCCAGGCGCAGGGCGCGATGCTGTGTAAACTGTATTTGCAGCCTGCGGCTAAATCCCGTGGGTTGGGAACCGCGCTGTTTGCCCGCGCAGAACAACAGGCCGTAGTACGTCAGCAAGCCTGGTTGTGGTTGACCGTACTCAAGAGTAATACCGCCGCTATCGGTTTCTATAAGCGGCAGGGCATGTCAATCCACGGCCCGATTGACTACGTCACGCCAACGCAAACCACTGAACTGTGGGTGATGAAAAAGAACATTTTATGATGAAGGGATTTGGATGATTAAAGTAAAACTCGGCGGGCTATTTATTACGCTGGCACCTGAAGAAGAGATCCCAGCTGATGAAGATCTTTATGAGCATTACACCTATATCATCCGCTCGCAGCCGCGCGGATTCGAAATCCTTCGCTACGACGCGTATGCCGGCTGGAAACGTAAACCTGACCGCTGGTTCTCTACCGGCCACAACGCGTTCGTATTTGCCTATGAATCCTACATTCAAGAATGGAATCAGGTCGATGGCCGCATAGGCGGCGCGGCGCAAAAAGTACAGCGTATTTTGTAATTCCTCGTGCCTACCGGGGTGCTCAACGCAGTCATTGTGACAAGGGCCAGAAAAGAAAAAACCCGCTAATCTTGAACCTAAACAGGCGGGATTAGCGGGCTCTCCAAAGTGGGGACTTCAAAGAAAAGCAGTGGCATTAATTAAGACTGCCTTTCCGATACAAAGTTCGTTCAATGCTGCAAAAATTCAAAAAAATTATTGATTTTTTACATCACCATTACGGATCAGTGGCTTGCATTATGCCCCTGGCCAGATGATCACGATTAGCGTACCGGCGAGGGTCAGCAATACGTTCGCGATAGCGTAGGTACCGGCATAACCGAGGGCTGGAATGTTGCTGCGCGCGGTGTCGCTGATGATTTCCATCGCCGGTGCGCAGGTGCGTGCGCCCATAATGGCACCGAACAGCAAGGCGCGGTTCATGCGCAATACGTAAGCCCCGAAAATAAAGCAGATCACCACCGGCACCAGACTGACAATCAGGCCGGAAATCAGCATTTGCCCACCAATAGCGCCCAACCCCTGGTTAATCCCTGCACCGGCACTCAGGCCAACACCGGCCATAAATACCATCAGGCCGAACTCTTTCACCATATTCAGCGCCCCCTGCGGGATATAGCCGAAGGTCGGATGGTTGGCGCGCAGAAAGCCCAGCATGATCCCCGCAAACAGTAATCCGGCGGCGTTACCGATGCCGAAACTGAAGCTTTTAAACTGGAAGGTGATAAGACCAATCATTAGGCCGACGATGAAGAAGGCGCAGAAGGCCAGTAAATCGGTGACCTGACTGTGGATTGAAATAAAGCCGATGCGCTCAGCTACCGCTTTTACGCGGCGGGCGTCTCCGCTCACCTGCAACACATCGCCTTTATTAAGCACAATGCTGTCATCAATCGGCATTTCAATCTGGCTGCGAATAACGCGGTTGAGGAAACAGCCGTGGTCGGTCAGGTTCAACTGGCTGAGGCGTTTGCCGACGGCGCTGTTGTTTTTGACTACCACTTCTTCGGTGACGATGCGCATGTCGAGCAGGTCACGGTCAAATACTTCTTTGCCGTTACGAAAACTCGGATCCAGACGAGAGTGGGCGTCAGGGTAACCCACCAATGAAATCTCGTCGCCGACCTGTAACACAGCGTCTCCATCCGGCGTCGCCAGAATGCCGTTGCGACGAATACGTTCGATATAACAGCCGGTTTGGCGGTAAATCCCCAGTTCACGCAGATTTTTACCATCCGCCCAGGCGACCAGTTCCTGCCCGACGCGGTAAGCACGAATGACCGGCAGGTAAACTTTGCGCTGGCTGTCGGTATCGAGACCGCGTTCGCGGGCAATTTGCTGCGCGCTGGTAGGGAGATCCTGATGCTGTAATTTCGGCAGATAACGGGCACCGAAAATCAGGCTGACCAACCCAATGAGGTAGGTTAGGGCGTAGCCGAGGCTTAAATTATCCAGCTCCGGCCCGAGCAGTTTGCTGCCTCCAAGCGTATTTCGAAGCGTATCGCCCGCGCCCACCAGTACCGGCGTAGAGGTCATGGAGCCCGCCAGCATACCGGCTGTCAGGCCAATGTCCCATTTGAACAGCCGCCCAAGCCCGAATGCCAAAAGCATGGCGCTACCGACCATCACTAACGCCAGCATCAGATAATTTTTGCCGTCGCGGAAAAAAATCGAGAAAAAGTTAGGGCCAGCTTCGACGCCCACACAAAAAATAAACAGCATAAAACCGAGATTCAGGGCTTCGGTGTTAATACTGAAGTGTTGTTGGCCGAGCAGCAGGGAAACGACTAATACTCCTATGGAATTTCCTAATTGGATGGAACCCAGTCGGACTTTTCCCAGGCAGAGCCCGAGCGCTAAAACTACAAATAATAACAGGATGTAATTCCCGTTTAACAAACTGGCGACGTTTATATTCACAAGGATAACTTATTGTTTACCAACAAATTCTTGATATGAGAGAGTGTAAGGGATAAATTCGGATGCATTATATTTTAACCGCTAACGCAAAGGCCAATGAAATAGCCGGTAACCAAAACAACGCAACTTTGCGCGTTATTTTAGTCGCAGAACGGCCATTCAGCCAGACAAAAGCCGGTAGAAACATCTTGAAAGCATGTTTTGTGTCGCACAGGATCGTGTGATGCATCAGGGAAAGAACAGGGCAATGATTGTCAGCGCAGGATGTACACCGTGCCGGCAATGAATGAACGACACTTTAAGGAGGAAGACCTTATGCATTTTCGCGATCGGTTCGGTCCGGTTATTTGTTGTATTTTGTTTGTGGCGATTTTTGTTTTACTGAAAACAGAGTTGGTCGTCGTTCGGTCTGGCTTAAATGGGCCACAGTACGGACTGTTGCTGTTTATCTTCCCCGGCGTTGTTACGGCGCATGTTATTCGAAATTTTCAGCTTTTTTATGTCTTCCTCGGCGCGCTCTTGGCGATACCGGTCTGTTATTTGCTGCGTATGCTCTATTTTGTCCGTGTGCGCACGCTGTTTCAGGAGATGGCTTATGCGGGCAGCGCCATTTTCTGGTGCGTAATGGGGGCCTTGTTTTATCTCCTGTTACGCACAGCAGTAAATCAGATGAACCGCCGCTAAGAGGTAGTCGGTTGGGAAGGGGCTGAAGTCTGACTAGTCCTAACAAAAAAGGCGCTCATTGAGCGCCTTTTTGCTGTGTGGTCTTTGTCTAACTTAAGACTGGAACAGTGCCAGATTTTCTTTTGCGTAAGCTTCGAAATCTGTGCAACCACCGATGTGGGTGGAATCAATGAAAATCTGCGGAACGGTTTCTACCGGCTTACCGACAGTTTTTTCCAGATCGGCTTTAGAAATGCCTTCAGCGTGGATATCAACATAACGGAAATTGAAATCATCACGTTCTTCAGTCAGTTTTTCAGCCAACTCTTTTGCACGTACACAATAAGGACAGCCAGGACGCCCGAAAATTACTGCAAACATGGAGACTCCTTGATTTTTTAATGCCAGCAAAATGAAAGATTTAAAGTGTGAGTGGCACGAATTCTGTTAAGTGCGTCACCTTTTTTGTAGGGCTTACTATGCCTGTTACATTCGTTAAAAAAAAGCAGGAAATGCCTTTCGGTCTAATCCACATAACCTATCACTGCGATGACAAACCCTTTTTATCCCGGATCAGGAAACCTGCACATTGCCGATTTTGTTACAGCATTTGGCTGGCGCGCTCTTGCAATGAGACCGCGCAGCATCAATGATAATTGCCATTGTCTCTATTCTATTTTGCTTCAGTCCAAGGATCTTCAATGACGCCCACTATCAACCTTCTGCGCGCCCACCGTTCTATTCGTTCATTTACCGACCAGCCACTTTCTGACGAGCAGCGTGAAGCTATCATCGGTGCAGCGCAGGGTGCCTCCACCTCCAGTTTCTTGCAATGCTCGTCTATTATTCGAATTACCGATCCGGTACTGCGTGAACAACTGGTGGCGTACACCGGTGGACAGAAGTATGTCGCCAGTGCCGCTGAATTTTGGGTCTTCTGCGCCGATTTCAACCGTAACCAGCAGATCAATCCTGAGGCCGAGCTGGGTCTGGCTGAGCAACTGCTGCTGGGCTGCGTGGATACGGCGTTATTGGCGCAAAACGCCATGACGGCGGCGGAATCACTCGGTCTGGGGGGCGTATTTATCGGGGGAATCCGCAACCAGGTCGAAGACGTCATTGCGCTGCTGAAATTGCCAAAATTTGTGATGCCACTGTTCGGATTTTGCATCGGTTATCCGGCGCAGGACCATCAGGTTAAACCGCGAATGCCACAATCCATGTTGGTGCATGAGAACCACTATCAGCTGGTCGACAAGCAGGTTCTGGCCGGTTATGACGACCAACTTAACCAGTATTACCTGCAGCGTGACAGCAATGCGCGCCGCGATACCTGGAGTGATCTCATCATGCGTACCCTGAAAAAAGAGCAGCGCCCGCATATGCTGGATGCCCTGCACAAACAAGGTTGGATCACGCGTTAACGGCGACGGAGTGTCGGATGAAAATAGCTATTCTTTCTCGTGATGGAAATTTGTATTCATGCAAACGTCTGCGCGAGGCGGCCGAAAGCCGTGGGCATGAAATTGATATTATCGATCCCCTGTCTTGCTATATGAATATCAATCCGGCCGCGCCCAGCGTGCATTATCAGGGCCGTCAATTGGAAAAATACCATGCGGTGATCCCCCGTATCGGTTCTGCCATTACGTTTTATGGCACGGCGGTACTGCGTCAGTTTGAAATGCTGGGCAGTTTTCCGCTCAATGAATCGGTGGCGATCACCCGTGCGCGCGACAAGCTGCGCTCGATGCAGATCCTGGCGCGGGAGGGTATTGATTTACCGACCACTGGCTTTGCGAACGCGCCTGACGATACGTCAGATCTCATTGCGTTAGTGGGCGGTGCGCCGCTGGTGGTTAAGCTGGTGGAAGGCACGCAGGGCATTGGCGTCGTATTGGCCGAAACCCGGCAGGCCGCAGAGAGCGTGATTGATGCCTTTCGTGGTCTGAATGCCCATATTTTGGTGCAGGAATACATCCGCGAAGCCGAAGGACGTGATATCCGTTGTCTGGTGGTCGGTAAGCGAGTGGTCGGTGCGATTGAACGTCAGGCGAAAGCCGGGGATTTTCGTTCCAACCTGCATCGTGGCGGTACGGCCAATAAAGTGCAGATCACCGCAGAGGAGAAGGCGATTGCCATCAAGGCGGCCTGTACTTTGGGGCTGGATGTCGCAGGCGTCGATATTTTGCGTTCAAACCGCGGTCCGCTGGTGATGGAAGTCAATGCCTCGCCGGGCCTAGAAGGCATTGAGAGCACCACCGGTTTGGACATCGCCGCAATGATGATCAACTACATCGAACATCGCGCCCGGCCGGGGTTCAGGTTGAAATCCGGAGGATGAGTTTCGATAACATCAGCGCATTATTCATTCATCGCAGTAAAATGTTCATCAAGCTCGTATTGATCATAGCGCTGGCAGGTAATATTACGTAAGCTATGTCCCCTTCGCGCCGCATGACGGCGCACTTTTCTGCGGTTTGATTTCATTGTTTTGAACTTATGAGGCATTTTATGGATTCGCTCATCGTCCCTGATTTAGCGTTGCTGCGGCGCTGGCTGGATCAGTTGGGCATCTCATTTTTCGAGTGTGATTCCTGTCAGGCTCTTCATTTGCCACATATGCAGAATTTTGATGGCGTGTTCGATGCCAAACTCGACATTGTCGACAACGTGATTCTTTTCTCGTCGCTGGCGGAAGTGAAACCTACGGCGCTGATCCCGATTGTGGCGGATCTCAGCCAAATCAACGCCAGCTCGCTGACGGTCAAAGCTTTTGTGGATATTCAGGACGATAACCTGCCTAAATTGATTGTCTGCCAGGCGCTGTCGATCGCCGTGGGTGTCACTCAGTCGCAGTTCGCTCACTTTTTGCAACAGGCAGAAGAGCAAATGTCGATGATCATCCTTGAAGCCCATGCCAATGACATGCTGTTCCTGGGTGATGAAGAAGAGGGCGAGCCGGTTATCGGTATGAACGTTCCGCTTTTACACTAAATATCCCGCTGTTAACCCAACATTCCCTCTGTGAGCCGCTGTAACCGGCGGCTCTACTGTTTTTTTCGCTTTTCCCGCCTTGTTTGACCTTCGGTTATGCTGCCGTTTACCCACTGTTGCCAGATATTTCACTTTGTTAGCGCCGAAAATGCCACAGGCCATAAAGAAAAAGTGCATAAATAATCGATAATCCCCGTTTTTACCCCTACATACTGGCGCGCAGGAAAGTCAGCGGCTATGCTGCTGATTCTGCACCATGCGTCGTTAACACCGTAAAACCAAACGGTTATTTCGCAAGCAGCGAGCGGGCTCGCACTGAATGCCTATGCAATTTTCTTGTTGCGGCAGCGGGCCGGCGAATGAAGGGTTTTATCTCTCGTTGAGATACAACTTCAATTTTTCTTTTCCCCTCAATGGAGGTAGTCACGGATGTTCACCCTGCGTAAAAAGTGGTTATCGGGTGTTGTTGCTGGTCTGGTGATGGCCGCGTCCGTCACAGCGTCTGCGGAAGAAAAAACGCTGCATATCTACAACTGGTCTGATTATATTGCGCCAAATACCGTGCCGGATTTCCAGAAGGAAACAGGCATTAACGTGGTCTACGACGTGTTCGATTCCAACGAAGTGTTGGAAGGTAAATTAATGGCGGGCAGCACGGGTTTTGATCTGGTGGTGCCGTCGGCCAGCTTCCTTGAGCGCCAGTTAGCGGCAGGGGTTTTCCAGCCGCTCGACAAGAGCAAACTGCCTAACTATAAAAACCTCGATCCCGACTTATTGAAGATGGTTGCCCAGCATGATCCGGGTAACAAATACGCCATTCCGTATCTGTGGGCCACTACGGGTATTGGCTATAACGTTGATAAAGTCAAAGCAGCGTTGGGCAAAGATGCGCCGGTGGACAGCTGGGACTTGGTCCTGAAGCCGGAAAACCTCGAAAAACTGAAAAGTTGCGGTGTGTCTTTCCTTGATGCACCGGCAGAAATCTACGCCACCGTGCTTAACTATCTGCATCTCGACCCGAACAGTACCAAAGCCAGTGACTACACCGGTGCGGCAAATGACCTGCTGCTGAAATTGCGTCCAAACATCCGTTACTTCCACTCTTCCCAGTACATTAACGATCTGGCGAATGGTGATATTTGTGTAGCGATAGGCTGGGCGGGTGACGTCATGCAGGCTTCTAACCGTGCGAAAGAAGCCAAGAACGGTGTCAACGTGGCCTACAGCATTCCGAAAGAGGGGGCGCTGGCCTTCTTTGACGTCTTCGCAATCCCGGCAGATGCCAAAAACCTCGATGAAGCCTACCAGTTCCTGAACTATCTGATGGAGCCGAAGGTGATCGCGCAGGTCAGCAATACGGTTTACTACGCCAGCGGCAACCTGGCAGCGACCCCGCTGGTCAATGCCGACGTACGTAACAATCCGGGCATTTATCCGCCAGCCGACGTTCGCGCCAAACTCTTCACCCTGAAAGTGCAGGATCCGAAGATTGACCGTGTCATCACCCGATCATGGACTAAAGTCAAAACTGGAAAGTGATTTAACCTTTATTGAGTCAATCTTGGGTAACGGCTCCGCAGCTTTCTGGCGGGGCCGTTACCTTTGTTGTGGTTCCTCAATTTGCGCGGTTTGTCGCCGCCTCTGCCGGAGATGTCCCTGAGTGAATGATGCTATCCCCCGTCCTCAGCCTAAAGCGCACAAAGGTTTCACCCCTTTGTTAGAAATCCGCAATTTGACCAAATCCTTTGACGGCCAGGCGGCCGTTGATGACGTGAGTTTGACCATCTACAAAGGCGAGATTTTCGCGCTGCTCGGTGCATCCGGCTGCGGTAAATCGACGCTGCTGCGTATGCTGGCCAGTTTTGAAATCCCCACGCAAGGGCAGATTGTGCTCGACGGCGTGGACCTGTCGCAGGTGCCGCCTTATCAGCGACCGATCAACATGATGTTTCAGTCCTACGCGCTATTCCCGCATATGACGGTCGAGCAAAACATCGCCTTCGGGCTCAAGCAGGACAAACTGCCGTCGGCGGAGATCAAAAGTCGTGTGGCTGAAATGCTGACGCTGGTACACATGCAAGAGTTTGCTAAACGCAAACCGCACCAGCTCTCCGGCGGTCAGCGCCAGCGCGTGGCGCTCGCCCGCAGTCTGGCAAAGCGGCCGAAACTGTTGCTGCTTGATGAACCGATGGGCGCGCTGGACAAAAAACTGCGCGACCGTATGCAGCTTGAAGTGGTGGATATTTTGGAACGCGTCGGCGCGACCTGTGTCATGGTGACGCACGATCAGGAAGAGGCCATGACCATGGCAGGGCGCATCGCCATTATGAACCGCGGCAAATTTGTGCAGATTGGTGAGCCTGAAGAAATTTACGAACATCCAACCAGCCGCTTCAGCGCCGAGTTTATCGGTTCCGTGAACGTCTTCGAAGGCGCGTTGCAGGAGCGTCAGGACGACGCGCTGATCATCAACAGTCCGGGTCTGGTGCATCCGCTGAAAGTGGATGCCGATGCGTCCGTAGTCGACGGTGTGCCGGTGTTTGTGGCGCTGCGCCCGGAAAAAATCATGCTGTGCGAAACGGTGCCGGAGGACGGCTGCAACTTTGCCGTCGGCGAAGTGGTCAATATCGCTTATCTCGGCGACCTGTCGATTTACCACGTCAAACTGCACAGCGGGCAGATGATCACCGCACAGTTACAGAACGGCCACCGTTTCCGCAAAGGCATGCCAACCTGGGGCGACGAAATGCGCCTGTGCTGGGAAGCCGACAGCTGTGTCGTGCTGACCGTTTAAGGGGAGTTCAACCATGTCCTTTATCTCTGCACAACCCGATCTCCCAGAACCGGCCAAACCGCCGGGAGGTCTCCGCGCTTTCTTTGGGCGGATGCAGCAAAAGCATGGCCGCAAGCTGGTTATTCTGCTGCCTTTAGTGTGGTTCCTGTTGTTGTTCTTACTGCCGTTTCTGATCGTGTTTAAAATCAGCCTGGCCGACATGGCCCGTGCGATCCCGCCTTATACCGATCTGATGACCTGGTCAGACGGCATACTCAATATTGCCCTGAATCTGGGCAATTACATCTCGCTGACCGACGACCCGTTGTACATCGAGGCCTACCTGCAGTCACTGGAAGTGGCGGCGATTTCCACCTTATGTTGTCTGGTCATCGGTTATCCGCTGGCGTGGGCCGTGGCGCACAGCAGTACGTCAACGCGCAATATTTTGCTGCTGCTGGTTATCCTGCCGTCCTGGACCTCTTTCCTAATTCGCGTTTATGCCTGGATGGGGATTTTAAAAGACAATGGTGTGCTGAATAATTTCCTGCTCTGGTTACACGTGATTGACCAGCCGCTGGTGATCCTGCATACCAATTTGGCGGTCTATATCGGTATTGTTTACTCCTATCTGCCGTTTATGATCTTGCCGATTTACACCGCGCTGACCCGCCTTGATTACTCGCTGGTGGAGGCCTCACTGGACTTAGGGGCGCGTCCGCTGAAAACCTTTTTCCGCGTCATTGTTCCGCTGACCAAAGGCGGCATTATCGCCGGGTCGATGCTGGTGTTTATTCCGGCGGTGGGTGAATACGTCATCCCGGCGCTGCTTGGCGGGCCTGACAGTATTATGATCGGCCGGATTTTGTGGGAGGAGTTCTTCAATAACCGCGACTGGCCGGTGGCGTCGGCGGTGGCGGTTATCATGTTACTGCTGCTGATCATGCCGATTCTGTGGTTCCACAAATACCAAAACAAACAGCTGGGGGATAAAGAATGAACACATTGCCGGTTGTTCGGTCACCCTGGCGAATTCTTATCCTGGTGATTGGCTTCACGTTTCTGTATGCGCCGATGCTGATGCTGGTTATTTACTCGTTCAACAGCTCCAAGCTGGTAACGGTCTGGGCCGGGTGGTCTACTCGCTGGTATACTCAGTTGTTCCATGACACGGCGATGATCAATGCCGTCGGCATGAGCCTGAGTATTGCGACCGCCGCCGCGACCATGGCGGTGATTGTCGGCACGCTGGCGGCGGTGGTGATTGTGCGGTTCGGGCGCTTTACCGGCTCGACGGGTTTTGCCTTTATGCTGACCGCGCCGCTGGTGATGCCGGATGTGATCACCGGGCTCGCGCTGTTGCTGCTGTTTGTGGCCATGGGACATGCGTTTGGCTGGCCCGCCGAGCGCGGCATGTTCACCATCTGGCTGGCGCACGTGACCTTTTGTAGCGCCTATGTTGCGGTGGTGGTGGCTGCGCGACTGCGTGAACTGGACCGCTCGATAGAAGAGGCGGCGATGGATCTCGGGGCCACACCGCTGAAGGTATTTTTCATTATCACCGTCCCGATGATTGCTCCGGCGCTAGTCTCCGGATGGCTGCTGGCCTTTACGCTGTCACTCGATGATTTAGTGATCGCGAGCTTCGTTGCCGGGCCGGGTTCCACCACCTTACCAATGCTAGTGTTTGCCAGCGTGCGCATGGGTGTGAACCCTGAGATCAACGCGCTGGCGACGCTTATCCTGTTGGTGGTCGGTATCATCGGCATGATTGCCTGGTGGTTTATGTCACGGGCAGAAAAACAGAGAGTGAAAGATAGGCAGCGCGCCGTGCGGCACTAAACTCTCAGCGTCAGTTATTCAACGAAACAGGACACCTTAGAGCAGGATGCGATTTCAATTTATACCGGTACCCGTCATGGTTGGCGCGTCGGCGATAGTCGCGACGCGCTGTCTGGAATTTATTTTGTTGTTCGACGCCATGGGCGTGGCGGGCATGACTGATTTTGTGCGCGCCAGCGCCGGAAGCTGGCTTAATAGTCTGATTCTGCTGGTCAGCCTGATCATTGTGCTGGTGGAGTGCCGTGCCGCCTACGCCATGATGCGCGGTCGCAACTGGGGACGCTGGGCGTTTATCGGCTGTCAGGCGGTGGTGGTGAGTTACATGCTGTTGGCGTCGTTTGAATGGTTCGGGCCGAAGATTTTCCGTTTTGAAACCGATTCCCAGGGCGAATTTCTCTCTGCGTTGTTGATGCAAAAAATTCCGGACATCGTGGTTATTCTGCTGCTATTTGTTCCGCCGGTCAGCCGTCGGTTTTTCCTGCGCCGCCGCTGAGCCAGTGGTACACTGCGCGCCAACTTTTCTTATGCTTTCCAGATAACGGTCATCTTTCATGCATTGCGCACTCTATACCGCCGGGACCTGCCGCTCGTGCCAGTGGCTCGACAAACCCTATTCACGCCAGTTGGCCGACAAACAACAGGATCTGAGCCAGTTGCTCGATGGCCTGCCGGTCGGCGAATGGTGCGAACCGGTCACCGGGGTGGAAAGTGCGTTTCGCAATAAAGCCAAAATGGTGGTCAGCGGCAGCGTTGAGCGTCCGCTGTTAGGCATGTTGCACCGTGACGGCACGCCGGTCGATTTATGCGAATGCCCGCTCTATCCGGCCCGTTTTCCTGCCGTATTTACCGTGCTAAAAAGTTTTATCGCCCGCGCCGGGTTGACGCCTTATAACGTCGCGCGTAAACGCGGTGAGTTGAAATTCCTGCTGCTGACGGAAAGCCAGAAAGAGGGCGGTATGATGCTGCGCTTCGTACTGCGTTCGGAAAGCAAATTGGCACAGCTGCGTGCGGCGTTACCCTGGTTACAACAGCAGTTGCCGCAGCTGAAAGTGATCTCCGCCAATATTCAGCCGGTACATATGGCGATCCTCGAAGGTGACGTGGAGATCCCACTGACGGCGCAGCAGGCGCTGGAAGAGGAGTTCAACCGCGTACCGCTGTTTATCCGCCCGCAAAGTTTCTTCCAGACTAACCCGCAGGTCGCCGCCGCGCTCTACGCCACCGCGCGCGAATGGGTCAGCAGCCTTAACATTGCCAGTATGTGGGACTTATTCTGCGGCGTGGGTGGCTTTGGCCTGCACTGCGCCACAGCAGAAATGAGACTGACCGGGATTGAAATCAGCGCTGAAGCGATTGCCTGTGCGCGCGAATCGGCAGCAAGGCTCGGTTTGAAGAACGTAGAGTTTCAGGCGCTGGATTCAACCGGTTTCGCTACCGGTAAAGGTGAAGTGCCGGACTTGGTGCTGGTCAACCCACCACGGCGCGGCATCGGCACGGAACTCTGTGAATATCTCAGCCGTATGGCGCCGCAGACGATTCTTTATTCCAGCTGCAATGCGCAAACCATGGCGAAAGATCTGACCCATCTGCCCGACTACCATATCGAACGCGTTCAGCTGTTCGACATGTTCCCACACACCGCACATTACGAAGTCATGGCGTTACTTTCCCGCCGTTAACCCACAAAAAATCAGGCCGCGAGTTGGTTCAACACCAGAATCAATTTATCGAACACTTCGCTGAAGAGGTGTTCGCAAAAGGGCGCGACCATCGGCATCATCAGGCCAATCGACAAGATACCGATCCCCAGGGTCAGCGGGAAACCAATGACAAACACTGAGAGCTGCGGCGTAACGCGGTTGAGCAGGCCGAGCGCCATGCTCAGGGTCAGCAGCAGCGTTACGATCGGCAGGGCCAGCATCAGACCGGCGCTGAAAATAATGCTTCCCCCTTTTGCCAGTGCCATAAAACCGTTGCCGTTAAGCGGGTGCGAACGGATGGGCAGGGTATGGAAACTGTCAGACAGCAGGGAGATGAGCCACAGATGGCCGTTGAAACTCAGAAATAACAAGACCGCCAACAGGTTGAGGATCTGCGCCAAAATCGGCGTATTAAGGCGGTTGCTGGGGTCGAAGAAGGTCGCGAAAGAAATACCCATCTGCAAGCCAATGATCTCACCGGCCATGCGCACGGCGGCAAACGCCAGCTGCATGGTCAGCCCGAGCGCGGTGCCGATAATAATCTGCTGCGCCGCCAGCCATAACGCCCCGCTGGAGAACATAGGTACGTCGATCGGCGGTAATCCCGGGGCAATCAGAAAAGTGATCATCAGCCCAAGGCCAAGTTTGACCTTCTTCGGTACCTGTTTTTCACTGGTTACCGGCGCGGTGCTGATCAGCGCCAGAATGCGCAGTAGCGGCCAGAAGTACATGCTAAGCCAACCGGCTAACTGGGTGCTGTCAAAGGAGATCATCGGTTAGCCGATAATATAGGGCAGGCTGGTAAATAGGGTTCGCATGTAGTCCAGCAGCAGATTTAACATCCACGGACCCGCGATAACGATGGTGGCAACCACGGCCAAAATCTTTGGGATGAACGACAGAGTCTGTTCGTTAATCTGCGTCGCCGCCTGTAACAGGCTGACAATCAGACCGGTGATCAGCGCCGCTAACAACAGAGGCGCAGCTACCGCCAACGCAATTTTCATCGCCTGGTTGCCCAGCGCCATTACCGATTCAGGAGTCATGGTTTTTTCTCGTAAAAGACGACGGTCCACTCCCTCCCCTGCGAAGGGGAGGGCTGGGGTGGGGTATTCATAGCAACTCAGACATCATTCGCCAAACCCTCTCCCAACTTCCCCCTTCGCAGGGGAGGAGCAAGAAATTCCCACCTTCGATCAAGGCGAAGCAATCTAGCTATAAAAACTCTGCGCTAACGAGCCGAGCAGCAACTGCCAGCCATCCACTAAAACAAACAACATCAGTTTGAAGGGCAGCGAGATGGTGGCGGGTGGCACCATCATCATCCCCAGCGCCATCAGTACACTGGCAACGACAAGGTCGATTATCATAAATGGAATGAACACGGTGAAGCCGATCTGGAAGGCGGTTTTCAGTTCGCTGGTGACGTAGGCCGGTAACAGGATACGCATCGGCACGGCTTCCGGGCCCGCCAGCGGCGGCAGATTGGCTAAACGGGCGTACAGGGCCAGATCGCTTTCGCGGGTCTGGCGCAGCATGAACTGGCGCAGCGGCTCCGCACCTTTGTCCATGGCGACCTGCATACTGATTTTATCTTCGCTGAACGGCTGATAGGCGTCGGTGTAGATCTTATCGAATACCGGCGACATCACGAAAAAGGTCAGGAACAGTGCCAGACCCAGCATGACCTGGTTCGGCGGTGCTGATGGCGTACCCAGCGCATTTCGCAGCAAACCGAGCACAATGATGATGCGGGTAAAGCTGGTACACATCAGCAGCATGGCGGGCAGCAGCGTCAGCGTGGTGATGAATACCAGCGTCTGCACCGGCAAAGACCAGCTCTGAGTACCGTTGGACAGCTGCTGGCTGATGATCCCCGGCAACTGCGCAAAGGCGGCCGGGGAAATCAAGAGCAGCGCCGGCACGAGCCAGCGAACAGAGGTTTTCAGCAGGGTCATTCTTTACTTCCCGGACGTTTCAATACTTTCTTCAGTAACTGACCAAAGTCAGCGGGTTTCTGCGAAGCTGTCACGTCTTCTTGCGCGAGAATGACCGGCGGAGCGCTCAGCGTATGCAACGCGGTTATCTGATGTGAGGTCACACCGAGCACCAGCCAGGTCTTATTTTCTTCAGTATTTCCTACTTCGACCACGACCACTTTTTCACCGCGGCCGACCTGACAACTGGCGGTCACTTTCAGCAGCTTGTTATTTTTTGACTGCGGCGCAAAACCGGTGCGCTTGGCAATCCAGCCGATAAACAAAATCAGCAGCAAAATGCCGCCCAATACGGTGCTGACCTGCGTCAGAACGGTGCTGGTGGGCATCGCCGGGGCGGCCTGCTGCGTGGCAGCATGAGGCACCGACGGCGTGATATACGGTGAATCCGGGTTCGCGGCCGTGTTACTCATTAACGGCTCAGACGACGCATACGTTCGGATGGCGTGATGATATCGGTAATGCGCACACCGTATTTATCGGCCACCACCACGACTTCACCTTGGGCAATAAGATAGCCATTGATCAGAATATCCAGCGGTTCGCCCGCCAGTCCGTCCAGCGCGACAACGGAACCCTGCGACAAGCGTAGCAGCTCTTTGATGGTCATTTTGGTACGGCCTAATTCCACGGTCAGTTTGACGGGAATATCGAGGATCATGTCGATATCTTGCAAACTTCCGCTACCTTCCTGAGCACCCAACGCAGCGAACACGCCGTCGGTGGAGGCTTTTTCATTGCCGCCCGCCGCCTGCTGTTCGTTAAAGGCATCAGCCCATAAATCGTCAACGTTCTCTGATCCGCTGTCAGACGGTTTATTGGTGTCACTCATGGGGCTGTTCCTCATCCAGGGAATTCAAAATTGGGTTAATCAAATGTTCAACGCGCAGGGCGTACTGATCGTTGAGAGTGCCATATTTACTGGTCAGTACCGGGACGCCGTCGACGTGCGCAATCAGGCGATCCGGTTTCTCAATCGGCAGAACGTCACCTGGTTGCAGCTTGAGGATTTGCGATAAACGCAGCGGAATATCGACAAAGTTCGCCACCAGTTCCAGCTGGGAATGTTTGACTTGATGCACCAGATTTTCGCGCCACTGGCTCTCTTCGTTACGCGAGTTTTCAACCGGTGGATTGGTCAGCAGTTCGCGTATCGGCTCAATCATGCTAAACGGAATACAGATGTTGAAATCGCCGCTCAGTGCGCCAATCTCCACATGGAACGGTGTCGTCACCACGATGTCATTTGGTGACGAGGTAATATTGGTGAACTTCACCTGCAACTCGGCACGGACATACTCCACGCTGAGTTTATACACGGCGCTCCACGCATCTTCGTAGGCGTCGAGCGCCAACGTCAGCATACGTTTAATCACGCGCTGTTCCGTGTGAGTAAACTCGCGGCCTTCGACTTTGGTCGGGAAGCGTCCGTCACCGCCAAACAGGTTATCCACGGCGATAAACACCAGGCTTGGCGCAAACACAAACAGCGCCGAACCGCGTAGCGGTTTCAGGTGAATAACGTTGAGGTTGGTCGGCACCGGCAGGTTGCGGGCAAAATCATGGTACGGCTGGATTTTAATCGGGCCGACGGTGATGTCCGGGCTGCGGCGCAGCAGGTTAAATAAACCCATGCGGAAGTGACGGGCGAAGCGCTCGTTGATGATTTCCAACGCCTGCAACCGCTCACGAACCACGCGTCGCTGGGTGGTGGGGTCAAAAGGTTTTACACCGTCGTCAGTTTTACCCGCGTTGGTGTCGACCTCCTGCGCATTGTCGCTGTCGCCGTTAAGCAGCGCGTCAATTTCCGCCTGTGAAAGAATGCTGTCGGCCATAATTTGATTATCGCAGTATGAAAGCGGTGAAAAGCACGTCGCTGATCAGCAGGTTAGGCTGACCTTTGACAAAAGGAGTCGTCAGAACTTGTTTGATTTCGGCGATCAGTTGCTGTTTGCCGCTCTCGCTCACTAAGTCATCGCTTTTCTGGCGCGATAACAGCATCAGTAAACGACTGCGAACTTCCGGCAGATATTCACTCAGTGCGGCGCGGTTTTTCTCATCCGGCAGGCGTAAGGTCAGGCCGATGTACAGCACGCGATCGGGATTGTTATCGGCGTTCTGCAAATTCACGGTAAAGGTGTCGAGCGCCAGGAAGATCGGCGGAGCGGGAGGAACCTCTTTCTTTACCTGAACCGTGCCCGGCGCGGCAGGCTGATTGTGCAACATCCACCATGCGTAGCCAGCCGCGGCGCAGGCGGCAAGGGCCACCAGAACCAACAGAATAATCAGCATCGGGCGTTTACTTTTACGCTTGGTCGAAATAGCAGAGTCAGACATGGGTGAAAAAAATTCCTGTTAATTTAACTTCTGTTGAGGATTATCCCGCGTATCCCGGCTTTCAATAGTCGGAATAGGCGAGATAAATACGCCTACATCAAGGCTTAAGACGATTTTGGTTAAGGTCAGGCAAAAATATCCACGCCGTTTTTACCGTTAGCCAGCTGTTGGAGTGAGGCTGGAACCGGCAGGGCGTCGCTGGCGGAAACCGAACCGGTGCCGTTAAATGCGGCCCAACTGGCGGCATTCCCTTGTGATGAACCTGATTGTGACTGCGGGTCTGACTGTTGCGACCCCTGCTGCTGCCACTGCGAGGTATCGCTGCTGACGTGGCTCTGGCTGAGGTTGATACCGCTGTCTGCCAGCGAAGTACGTAATTGTGGCATCGCTGCTTCCAGCGCGGCACGCACGCCGCTGTGGCCGGAGACAAAATGCATCTGCGCCTGACCGTCTTCAATCTTCATGCTGATTTGAATCGAACCTAAATCTTGCGGATGCAGGCGCAGTTCCGCCGTCTGCTGCCCCTGACGGTTGAACATCATCACCTGTTGACCTAACTGCTGCTGCCATTCGGGGCTGCCGAGCTGGGCATTCAGTTGGGGAACGCTTGGGGTGGTGACCAGTGATGTGGTGGTCGGGGTACTGGAAACTGCGGTGGCAGGCGCCGCGATGGCTGCGCTGTTCACCTGTGTCAGGGTCTGCATCAGGCTGCTGCTGTCGGTGCTTTTCTGCTGGCTGTCCGGTTGTACGACAGTGCCGGTAGTGGTGCTCATCGCCGCCAGTGCGCTGTTAAAGTCGGTTGCACCGCTGTTTTTACTGTTGACCGCCAGGCCGCTGACGGCAGACTTACTGTCGGTCACGGCCGTTTTGTGGTCAGCCGTTTTATCTTCACCCGCCAGCCACGATTTGGCATCACCGCTCAGACTTTGCAGTAGGGCGGTTTTCTCTTTACTGTCGCCGGTCTGAGTTAACGTGGCGTTTTGTGCCGCGGCGGCGTTAACCGGTTGCGCGGCCAGCATGGCGAACAGTGCCTGCACTGGCAGGGCGCTGGCGTCTTCGGCCTTGCTATCGGTAGCGTCCAGTTTGTCAGCACCGATAAGATTTTTTAGCGTGTCGAGGTCTGCCGTTTTCAGGCTTCCAGCGGGCAGGCTCTGAACGGCGCTCATTACCTGCTTTAGCTGCGTCTGGTCGAGCAGCGACAGTGTGCCCGCTTTGGCTCCGGCGTGGATCGCCTGCTCCAGGGCGTGGTTATCCCCTGAAGGGTCTTTACCGATCAGCTGTTTTGCCCGCTGACCGGTCTGCGCGCCGGTTTTAGCACCGAGCTGTGCTTCCAGTTGGGTAGCGAAATCCCCCGTGGCTGCGCTGCTTTCTGCGTCGGTCAGGGCACTGCTGTCGGTAGCGGTGGTGGCTTTATTGCCGGTGGCGGCAGGTTTGGCTGACGTCACGACAGCAGGCACGATATTCATATTCATCACTGTTTTTTCCTGTGTGTGCCGCGCTGGGCGAACTCATCCGTTTGTTTCTGATCCAGCCGGTTTTCCTGCTGGCGTTGCTGCTCGCTGGCCCGGCTTTGCAGAGTCTGATAGGCATTGAGACGCTGTTGTTTGTCTTGCCACTGGTTAACGGCGGCGTCCAGACGCTGATTCCACTGCAACAACTGCTGGCGATGCTGGTCGATAGCGACTTCCAGCGTGCTAATAAACTGTTGATAGTTCTGCCAGGTGTTTGCGGCGATCCCGGCGGTCATGGTGGTGTTGAGCTTCTGTCGGTACTCGTTTTGATAATTGAGTAACATCGACAGCTGTTCCTGCGCCTGATTGTGCGACTGCCTGATCTGACCTAAATGATTGGTCGCCTGATCCAGCGCCTTTTGGGCCAAAGAACAGAGCGTGATCAAGGGGGAAGAGCTTTCCATGAGATCTCCTTAAAGGATTAACCCGGTAACAGCATTTTCAGTTGCAGGCAGGCGTCTTCATAGGTGCTGCGTTCCATGATGTCCTGCTGCAAAAAATCTTCCATTTGTGGATAAAGCCGGATGGCGCGATCGAGCAGCGGATCGCTGCCGGCGGCGTAGGCCCCCACGCTGACCAGATCGCGGTTGCGCTGATAGCTGGACAACAGTTGTTTGAAATCACGCACGCGGCTGTACTGGGCGTCATCAATCAGCGACGTCATGGCACGGCTGATCGACGCTTCGATATCAATGGCCGGATATTTGCTTTATATAATATCGCCACAATAACTGTCTGAATTTCCTGCCGGTATAGTGACTATACCCGTGGTCATTGAAAGTGCTTGATTATCCAGCTGATAAATATCATGCTCAGCGCGATGAAAATAGAGCTGACTGCAAAACAGAAGATTGCCCTTGAAGAGCTACAGCGTCAAAGTCGTGAC
>BHES01000038.1 GCA_003864575.1 Enterobacterales bacterium | reverse complement strand
CCCTTTCAGGGCGGGGATAAGTGGCGATTGAGGCGTTAGCCTCAAATGTTTTGACCGTATCTAACAGGAAGCCCCGTCCTTTCCGCGTAGCGGCTGGCGAAGCCAGAGGGCGGGGAGGATGTCCACTCTGCCGGGAATATGGGGTATCTGATTTTTATCCAGCCAGCCACCGCCGCTAAATTCGAACGCAAAGGTATTTACGAAATGATGAGCGAAGTCGCTCGTCGTCTCGGACCTGACGTTTACCAGAAGTTCACCGAAAACCGTACCCAGCGCGAGTGGTTGCAGTATCTGTACGCCAAAATGTTGGTGAAAGACCCGACATTGCCAACCTATGAAGCATTACGTCAGAGGGGGATTTATAAGCGAAAAGACCCGAACGGTCATTTTGTTGCTTATAAAAAATTCCGTCAGGATCCTCAGGCCAACCCGCTAAAAACGCCGTCAGGAAAAATCGAAATTTACTCCACAGCGCTGGCTGAGATCGCGGCGCAATGGGAGCTCGAAAAAGATGAAACCATCAGCCCTTTGCCCGTTTACGCCTCAACATTCGAAGGCTGGGATGATCCGTTGCGCAGTCAGTATCCGTTGCAGATGTTTGGTTTCCACTACAAAGCCCGCACTCACTCTACTTACGGCAACATCGATATATTGCAGGCTGCCTGCCGCCAGGAAGTGTGGATCAATCCGCTGGATGCGCAAAACCGTGGTATTGCCAATGGCGACAAAGTGAAAGTGTTTAACGGTCGCGGTGAAGTGCGTGTTGCGGCCAAAGTGACACCACGGATCATGCCCGGAGTGGTCGCGATGGGGCAAGGAGCCTGGCATCAGGCCAATATGAACGGTGACCGAATCGACCATGGTGCCTGCATGAACACACTGACCACCCAACGCGCCTCGCCGCTGGCCAAAGGGAATCCCCAACATACCAATCTGATTCAAATAGAGAAAGTCTAGGCGACGTCGCGGACGCAAAGATCCGCTTCGCGCAAAAGTAGTCGTTTAAGTTTACCCCTTCATCGTTTCTATGAGGGGATATTGAGGAGCACGAGAATGTCGATTAAGAATCAAGGGAAATCAGCATCAGGAGAGGGGATCAGCCGTCGCACGCTGATGAAAAGCTCCGCTCTGGTAGGGCTAGCTGCGGCAGCGGGAGGCGTATCTTTGCCTTTTCGTCATGCGCTGGCGACAGAAACGGTATCAGCCAGCAAACCGACCAACGAGAAGGTGGTCTGGAGTGCCTGTACGGTCAACTGCGGTAGCCGCTGTCCGCTGAGAATGCATGTCGTGGACGGTGAGATCCAGTACGTCGAAACCGATAATACCGGTGATGATAACTATGAAGGATTGCATCAGGTTCGTGCCTGCTTACGTGGCCGTTCCATGCGCCGCCGTGTCTACAATCCTGATCGTCTGAAATACCCGATGAAGCGTGTCGGCGCTCGCGGTGAAGGAAAATTCAAACGTATTAGCTGGGAAGAGGCTTTCGACACTATTGCTGGCAGCATGAAAGACATCATCAGCAAACACGGTAATGAAGCCATCTATCTGAATTACGGCACCGGTACGTTAGGCGGGACGATGACCCGTTCATGGCCGCCAGGTTCTACCCTGATTGCGCGCCTGATGAACTGCTGCGGCGGTTACCTCAATCATTACGGGGATTACAGTTCTGCGCAGATTGCGGAAGGACTGAATTACACCTACGGCGGCTGGGCCGATGGCAACAGTCCGTCAGATATTGAGAACAGTAAGCTGGTGGTGTTGTTTGGCAACAACCCCGGCGAAACACGCATGAGCGGCGGCGGGGTGACGTATTACGTCGAGCAGGCCCGGGAGAAATCCAATGCACGCATGATTATCATCGACCCGCGCTATAACGATACGGGTGCTGGCAGGGAAGATGAATGGGTGCCGATCCGTCCTGGTACCGATGCCGCGCTGGCCGCTGCACTTGCGCATGTGATGATCAGTGAGAATCTGGTGGATCAGCCGTTCCTCGATAAATACTGCGTCGGGTATGACGAGAAAACAATGCCAGCGGGTGCGCCAGAAAATGGTCATTACAAGGCTTACATTTTGGGCACTGGTCCCGATGGCGTTGCTAAAACACCTGCGTGGGCGTCTAAAATCACCGGTATTGCGGCGGATAAAATTGTCAGACTTGGGCGGGAAATTGGCCAGGCAAAACCGGCCTTTATTTCGCAAGGCTGGGGGCCGCAGCGCCATGCTAACGGTGAAATCGCCACCCGCGCTATTGCTATGCTGGCGATTCTAACCGGCAACGTGGGCATTAACGGTGGTAACTCGGGTGCGCGTGAAGGCTCCTACAGTCTGCCATTCGTCCGTATGCCGACCTTCGAAAACCCCGTTCAGACCAGTATTTCCATGTTTATGTGGACCGATGCGATTGTCCGCGCCACGGAAATGACCGCGATGCGCGATGGTGTCCGCGGTAAAGATAAACTGGATGTGCCAATCAAATTTATCTGGAATTACGCCGGTAACTGCCTGATTAACCAACATTCAGATATCAACCGTACTCACGATATTCTTCAGGATGACAAACAGTGCGAGATGATTGTGGTGATCGATAACCACATGACCTCGTCGGCGAAATATGCCGATATTGTCTTGCCAGACTGTACCGCTTCCGAGCAGATGGACTTCTGTCTGGATGCCTCGGCAGGCAACATGTCTTACGTGATTTTTGCCGATCAGGTCATCAAGCCGCGCTTCGAGTGCAAAAACATCTATGAGATGACCAGTGAGCTGGCGAAACGTATGGGTGTTGAGCAGAAGTTCACCGAGGGCCGCACTCAGGAAGAGTGGATGCGCCATCTGTATCAGCAATCTATGCAGGCAATTCCGGAACTGCCTGACTTCGATACTTTCCGCCAGCAGGGTATTTTCAAGCAACGTGACCCACAGGGCCATCATGTTGCCTACAAAGAATTCCGTGAAGATCCTAAAGCCAATCCTCTGGAAACGGCCTCAGGAAAAATTGAAATTTACTCTGAGCAATTGGCTGATATCGCCGCTAAATGGGAGCTGGAAAAGGATGACGTCATTGATCCTTTGCCGGTGTATGCCGCTGGCTTTGAAAACTACGATGACCCGCTTGCCAGCCGTTATCCGTTGCAAATGACAGGATTCCACTACAAAGCGCGTGCGCACTCAACCTATGGCAATGTCGATGTCCTCAAGGCGGCGTGTCGCCAGGAGATGTGGATTAATCCGCTCGACGCCAGCGCACGAGGCATTGCCAACGGCGACATGATTCGCATCTTTAACGATCGCGGTGAAGTGCATATCGCAGCCAAAGTCACGCCGCGCATGATGCCGGGCGTCGTCGCGTTGGGAGAAGGGGCCTGGTACTCACCTGACAGTAATAAAATCGACCGGGCAGGCAGCATCAATGTCCTGACTTCTCAGCGGCCTTCCCCTCTGGCGAAAGGTAACCCTTCTCATACCAACCTTGTGCAAGTGGCGAAGGTTTAAAGGAATAACTTATGACAACTCAATATGGTTTTTATATTGATTCGAGCCGCTGCACGGGTTGTAAGACCTGCGAACTGGCCTGCAAAGATTTCAAAAATCTGACACCAGATGTCAGTTTTCGTCGTATTTATGAATACGCCGGAGGTGATTGGCAACAGGATGGTGACGGCTGGAATCAGAACGTTTTTGCGTACTATCTGTCGATTTCCTGCAACCATTGTGAAGATCCGGCCTGTACCAAAGTGTGTCCAAGCGGCGCGATGCACAAGCGTGAAGATGGCTTTGTGGTGGTTAACGAGGACATCTGCATTGGTTGTCGTTATTGCCACATGGCCTGTCCATACGGTGCGCCGCAATATAATGCCGCTAAAGGTCATATGACGAAGTGTGACGGCTGCTATGAACGTGTAGCCGAGGGTAAGAAACCTATTTGCGTGGAGTCTTGCCCATTGCGTGCGCTGGACTTGGCACCGATCGAAGAGCTGCGGGCGAAATATGGCACGCTGGCGCAGGTCGCACCTCTTCCGGGTGCGCAGTTCACTAAACCGAATATTGTCATTAAACCCAATGCGAATTGCCGTCCGGTAGGCGATACCACTGGATATCTGGCTAACCCGAAGGAGGTTTAAGATGGGAAACGGATGGCATGAATGGCCTTTAATGGTCTTTACCGTTCTTGGGCAGTGCGTAGTGGGTGGTTTTATCGTTTTAGCGCTGGCATTACTGGGAAAACGCAGCCAGGAAGAAGTACGCCGCATTCACCTCTCGATGTTTTTCCTGTGGGCGTTGATGGCGATTGCGTTTATCGCCTCGGTGTTGCACCTCGGTTCACCGCTCAGGGCGTTTAATTCACTGAACCGTCTGGGAGCCTCGCCGCTGAGTAATGAAATCGGCAGCGGTTCTCTTTTCTTTGCTCTGGGAGGCATTTACTGGCTGCTAGCAGTACTGAATAAAATGCCGCAGGCTTTGGGTAAAGTTTGGCTGGTGATCACCATGCTGGCAGGGGTTGGCTTCGTCTACGCGATGTGTCGCGTCTATGAAATTGACACCGTGCCGACCTGGGATAACAGCTATACCGCCCTGAACTTTGGTCTGACGGTGTTGATTGGAGGCCCACTGCTTGGCGCGTTACTGCTGCGGATGGCCAATATCCAAGGATGTGCACTGCGTCTGTTACCCATGATTAGCGTGGTGGCACTGGTGGTTAGCATAGCTTCTGTCATGATGCAGAGCGCAAGTTTGTCGTCGATCAACAGTTCAGTACAGGCTGCATCTGCTTTGATACCGCAATATGGCGCACTGGCTGTATGGCGGTTGGTGTTGGTCGTACTGGGGCTCGGTTGCTGGATTTGCCCATTGATTCTACGCAAACGTCCCGCACTGGTTTCGCTGATCTTAGGCTTTGTATTGGTGTTCGCCGGTGAGCTGATTGGCCGCGCCATTTTCTACGGTCTGCATATGACCGTAGGCATGGCAATCGGCAGTTAATTTTATTCTATTCGCGCATTGTTTAGCCGCAATGCGCGCTTTCAGGACACGTTATTTATGTCAGCAGAATCCATCGCCGCAACCGGCAAAATCTTAGGTTCACTTTTATATTTCTCACCTGATTCGGAACAAGCACAGCCGCTTTTCCATTGGTTACAGAATCACCCGTGGCCACAGGAATGGCCCTACGGTGAGACAGATCGCTTACAGCAGATTGCAGCCTGCATTACCGATAGTGCAGCCTCTAATGAGTCTAACGAAGAGGCATTCCAGCGTCTGTTTGTCGGCCCTTATGCGTTGCCCGCACCTCCCTGGGGATCGGTTTATCTGGACCGCGAAAGTGTACTGTTTGGTGACTCTACCCTGAATCTGCGGGAATGGATGCGCAGTCACGGTATTGAACCCCGCAAGGTACAGGACGAGCCTGAGGATCAGATCGGTTTGATGCTGATGATGTCAGCATGGCTGGCGGAAAATTGTCCGGCACTGCTTGATGAGTTTTTATCAACGCATCTTTTTCCGTGGTCTTTCCGTTATCTCACTCTGCTTGAAGAGGGGGCTGGGCATCCCGTCTATCTGGGCATTGCTAGGTTAGCCCGGATAACGCTAGAAGGGTGGCAGAAGCAATGTGGACTTAAAGTTGCTGAGCATGAGTTGTACCACTGATGAGTGACTCCCGTGACTCAGGGTATTATCGCGCCTGGATGAGTTCGCGTACGGTCAGCCGTCGCGGGCTGTTTCGCGGCTTATTCGCCCCGGGACAGCGCGCCATACAAAACGGTATTGAGGGCGCTGCATTACAACGGCTGGTTGCCCGGCCACCGCAGGCCGTAGCCGAGCCGTTTTTTTTACAGGCCTGCGATGGTTGCGGAGCTTGTCGCGATGCTTGCCCGGTAGGCGTGATTGCACTGGATAACGGCAAAGCTCAGATGAATATCGAATTTGCCGAATGTGATTTTTGCGGTAAATGTACTGCAAGCTGTCCCAGTGGGGCCCTGGAGCTCACTCAGCCTATGGATACGGGCCTGCGTCCGGAGATTTCCGCGCAATGTCTGGGGCGGCTGGATGACTTGTGCCGGATGTGCGAAATTGCGTGTCCGCTCACGGCAATATTTTTTAATCAACAGAATCAACCCACCGTCGATAATACGCGCTGTAACGGATGTGGGAAATGTAAACTCGTTTGTTATCATGGTGATATTAATTTGTCATTAATAAAGCTGTGAACTTACATTCCGCCCTTGATGAGTGATTTAAATCATCGACAAGCAGTTCGTGCTTTAGGTTGTTTTCGCCTGATTGACTTTTAATTCGCCGGTGGCATGATGCGCGCAATTTCTTCGCATTCGTGGTCACCAACTCCCTATGTCCGCCTATTCTCGCCCGGTAATATTATTGCTTTGTGGGTTGCTATTACTGACGGTGTCTATTGCTGTTCTGAATACGCTGGTCCCTCTCTGGCTGAGCCACGAAATGCTGCCTACCTGGCAGGTCGGGCTGGTTAGTTCTTCCTATTATTCCGGGAATCTGGTGGGTACGTTGATCGCCGGTGTTCTGATCAAACGAATCGGATTTAACCACAGCTATTATCTTTCGTGCATCGTTTTTGCTGCCGCTACTGCCGGTCTGGCACTCTCCATGACATTCTGGAGTTGGATTGGCTGGCGCTTTGTGGCTGGAATGGGGTGTGCGTTAATTTGGGTTGTGGTCGAGAGTGCATTACTGCGCAGCGGGACGGTTAAAAACCGGGGTCAGCTGCTTGCGGCCTACATGATTATTTATTATATCGGCACGGTTTTCGGACAGCTGATGTTGGGCGTGGTTTCTACCGAACTGTTCAATGTACTGCCGTGGGTGACATCATTGATTGTGATTGCCATGCTGCCGCTGCTTTTCACTCATATCACCAATCAAGACAGCGAGCAGCCACATATGAGCGTGTGGCCAATGCTCAGGCGTCGCAGCGCGCGGCTCGGCATTAACGGCTGCGTCATTTCCGGTATTATTCTTGGGTCATTGTATGGCCTAATGCCGCTCTTCCTAAATCATCAGGGTATGAGCGACGCTGACGTGGGTTACTGGATGGCATTGCTGGTCAGTTCCGGAATCATCGGTCAATGGCCCGTCGGCCGTCTTGCCGACCGTTACGGTCGTCTGATTGTTTTGCGGGTGCAGGTGTTTGTCGTGATTCTGGGCAGCATCGCGATGCTTAGCGGTTATGCCATGGCGCCGACGCTGTTTATTCTTGGTTGTGCCGGCTTCACACTCTATCCGGTTGCGATGTCCTGGGCCTGCGAGAAGGTCAATCCCGACGAGTTGGTTGCGATGAATCAGGCATTGTTGATGAGTTACACCATCGGTAGTCTGGCTGGCCCAACAATGACTGCGATGCTGATGCAGAGTTATTCAGACCGTCTGCTGTTTGTCATGATTGCGATAGTCGCGCTGGTTTATCTGGTGGTTCTGCTGCGTAAAGCAGACAAGCATCAAAACCCGGTGGCGGCAGCCTGATACTGCTTCAGTAACCATGCCCTGACTATTTCCCGAAAAATAAAAAACGCCCGACAGTGAATATTGTGCGGGCGTTTTTTTTAGGGTGTGTCAGGTGTAGCGGGTGGGCTTAATAAATAACTTTATGCCCGTAACTCTCAAGAATACCTTTCACGCGATCCATGATCTCTTTAGTTGGCGGATTGACGCCATCCAGACCATATTTCTCACCCATTGCTGTCCATTTGTGCTTGCCCAGTTCGTGATAGGGCAGCAGCTCAATTTTTTCGATGTTAGTCATGTCTTTGGTGAATTCACCCAGCATGTGTGACGATTTATCATCGTCAGACCAACCCGGTACCACGACATAACGGATCCAGGTCCGTTGATTACGTTTAGCCAGATAGCGGGCGAAATCCAACGTACGGTGATTCGAGACGCCAACCAGATTCTGGTGGATATCATCGTTCATTTGCTTCAAGTCGAGCATCACCAGATCGGTAACATCAAGTAATTCATCAATGACTGGATCATAGCGGCGTACAAAACCGTTGGTATCCAGGCAGGTGTTAATCCCTTCTTTCTGACATGCGCGGAACCAGTCACGCACAAATTCAGCCTGCAGAATAGCTTCACCGCCCGACGCCGTGACACCGCCGCCCGACGCATTCATAAAGTGGCGATAAGTGACGACTTCTTTCATCAGATCTTCGACATTGATCTCTTTACCGCTGTGCGTGTCCCAGGTATCGCGGTTATGGCAATACAAACAACGCATCAGGCAGCCCTGGAAGAAAACAATAAAACGTATACCCGGGCCATCTACCGTGCCACAGGATTCATAAGAGTGGATACGACCTTGAACTGACATTGCGGGTTTTTCTCCAATATTGACCAATAAGTTGCAGTCTAAAATGCGCCGATGCTGGCCTGGCAGAGATAAACTGAAAGGGAACCCTTATCGCTTCTGGGCATCCTCTTGTGATTACCTGCTAATAATAACAGACAAACAGCAAGGTTGATTGCAAAGGCACTGCGGAACTGCTTTGCCAGAGATCCACCGGCGGGAGATGTCTGGCAAAACAGACTATTTGAGCGTGTCAATAGTCAGCGTGGGGATGAAATAAAGGCTCCACGGGTGTGGAGCCTTAGTCTTAGGCCTGCTTATTGCTGGCCGATGTGCTTACAGCGTTTTGGTGAACGTACGGGTTATCACGTCTTGCTGTTGTTCTTTGGTCAGTGAGTTGAAACGCACTGCGTAACCAGAGACACGGATGGTCAGTTGCGGATATTTTTCCGGATTTTCCATCGCATCTAACAACATTTCGCGGTTCATTACGTTGACGTTCAGATGCTGACCGCCTTCAATGTTGGCTTCATGGTGGAAGTAACCATCCATCAGACCAGCTAGGTTAGCTTTACGCACGTCATCATCTTTACCCAGTGCATTTGGCACGATGGAGAAGGTGTAAGAGATACCGTCTTTCGCATAAGCAAACGGAAGTTTTGCTACGGAAGTTAGAGAGGCAACAGCACCTTTCTGATCACGACCATGCATTGGGTTAGCACCTGGGCCAAATGGTGCGCCAGCACGACGACCATCTGGGGTGTTACCTGTTTTCTTACCGTAAACCACGTTAGAAGTGATGGTAAGAACAGACTGAGTTGCCACAGCGCCACGGTAGGTACGTAGTTTCTGAATTTTCTTCATGAAACGTTCTACCAGGTCACAAGCAATGTCATCTACACGTGAATCGTTGTTACCAAACTGCGGGTATTCGCCTTCGATTTTGAAGTCAACCGCTAAGCCGTCTTCGTCACGAATGGTGCTTACTTTTGCATATTTGATAGCAGACAGGGAGTCAGCAGCAACAGACAGACCTGCGATACCACACGCCATGGTGCGGTAAACATCACGGTCATGCAGCGCCATCAATGCAGCTTCGTAGCTGTATTTGTCGTGCATGTAGTGAATGATGTTCAGTGCAGTGACGTACTGTTTAGCCAACCAGTCCATGAAGTGATCCATACGTTCCATGACTTTGTCATAGTCCAGTACGGCATCCATCATTGGCGCTTCTTTCGGGCCAACCTGGATTTTCATTTTTTCGTCAACGCCGCCGTTGATTGCATACAACATGGTTTTTGCCAGGTTGGCACGCGCGCCGAAGAACTGCATTTGTTTACCAACAATCATTGGGCTAACGCAGCAAGCAATCGCGTAGTCATCATTGTTGAAGTCAGGACGCATCAGATCATCGTTTTCATACTGTACGGATGAGGTATCAATAGAAACTTTTGCTGCGTACTTTTTGAAGTTCAGTGGCAGTTTTTCTGACCACAAGATGGTCATATTCGGCTCTGGTGAAGGCCCCATAGTGTAGAGGGTATTCAGGAAGCGGAAGCTGTTTTTGGTAACCAGAGTACGGCCATCAACGCCCATACCTGCCAGAGATTCCGTTGCCCAGATAGGGTCACCGGAGAACAGTTCATCATACTCAGGTGTACGCAGGAAACGTACCATACGCAGTTTCATGACCAGGTGGTCAATCAGTTCCTGAGCAGCTTCTTCAGTCAGTTTGCCTGCTTTGATATCACGTTCGATGAACACGTCAAGGAAGGTAGATACGCGGCCGAAGGACATTGCAGCGCCGTTCTGAGATTTAACCGCAGCCAGATAGCCGAAGTAAGTCCATTGAACAGCTTCCTGAGCGGTATTAGCTGGCGCAGAAATGTCGCAGCCATATTTGGCAGCCATTTCTTTAATCTGGCCCAGAGCACGGTATTGCTCAGAGATTTCTTCGCGCAGCTGGATAGTCATTTCCAGATTTACGCCGTTTTCGAGATCGTTTTGCAGTGACAGGAATTGCTGATATTTGTCAGCCATCAGGAAATCAATACCGTACAGCGCAACGCGACGGTAGTCACCGATGATGCGGCCACGGCCATAGGCGTCTGGCAGACCCGTCAGAACACCGGATTTACGGCAGTTCAGGATGTCTTTGGTATACACATCGAATACACCCTGGTTATGGGTTTTACGGTATTCGGTGAAGACTTTTTTAAGCGCTGGATCCAGTTCACGGCCATAAACTTTACATGAACCTTCAACCATCTTGATGCCGCCAAACGGGATCAGGGCGCGTTTCAGTGGAGCATCAGTTTGCAGACCCACGATGGTTTCAAGGGACTTGTTGATGTAGCCCGCATCATGAGAGGTGATGGTTGCAGCAACGTCGGTATCAAAATCAACTGGAGCATGAGTGCTGTTTTCCAGTTTGATGCCTTCCATTACTTTATCCCACAGCGTAGAAGTCGCTTTGGTCGCACCGGCCAGGAAAGACTCGTCACCTTCATACGGGGTGTAGTTTTTCTGGATGAAGTCACGGACGTTAACTTCAGTCTGCCAGTCGCCAGCACTAAAACCTTGCCATGCGTTGGTCAATTTTTCATTGAGCTTGGACATTATGCACCTACCTTCTAATTTGGCTTTCTTTTAAAAATCGGTTTGTAAACCTGTCGTAACAAGCATTCCACAGAACTTAGTGATGTTGCTCATCGCGGAGATATATTACCCAGTACGTTAACCCTACCATCAGACCACCCCCGATGATGTTCCCGATGGTTACGGGGATCAGGTTGTCGATAATAAAGTTACTGATATTCAGTTCTGCGAATTGTGCAGGCGTAGTTCCAACCGCATGCCAGAACTCAGGAGATGCAAAGTTCTTGATGACAATACCGAGAGGAATCATAAACATGTTGGCGATGCTGTGCTCAAAACCGCTGGCAACAAACATGGCAACAGGAAGGATCATGGCGAACATTTTGTCCATCAGGCTGCGGCCGGAGTAGCTCATCCATACCGCAAGACAGACCATCAGGTTAGCCAAAATACCCAGACACACCGCTTCAATAAAGGTGTGATGCATTTTGTGGTCTGCGGTTTGTAAAACATTCAGGCCCCACAGACCATTATCGGTCATGTATTCACCGGAGAACCAGATCAGTGCGACAAAAAACAGGGCGCCAAGCAGGTTTCCGATGTAGACGTTGATCCAGTTACATGCCAACTGACCCCAAGTTATCCTGCCGCTGGCCTTAGCGATAACAATGAGTACGGTCGAAGTGAAAAGGTCAGCACCACAAACGACGACCAACATCAGGCCGAGTGAGAAGCAGATCCCCCCAACCAGTTTTGCCAGACCAAAAGGAACGGCCGCAGTGCCGGTGGTTGATGTGATATAGAAAACAAAAGCAATGGAAATAAAGACGCCAGCAGTGATCGCTAAATAAAAGGTTTTCAGCGGTTGTTTAGTGGCTTTATAAACACCGGCATCTTCAGCAACTTTCGCTGTAGCTGCGGGTAACAATAAATTGAAGGGGTTGTCAGCTTTCACAGTAACTCTCTCTTTAAGGGTTATCTACTGCACAACGAGATACTAGCAAAGCAGTATAACGTAAAAATTGACTTGGATCATAAGGGGGCATATTAAGGTCGTATTACACCTATACTAAAGGAGTAAAATAACGGCTATCTTATTGAAAATAATAAAATAAAAACATTTTAAATATTACAAATAAAGTTGAATGCCTAATCAAGTCACACTGCCTTGATGTTAATTATTAGGGCGCAATGTAATCAATTACGTTGTAAATGCACATAATATATCCACTGTTATTTAACGGTGCGTAAAATACGTTCGATTAAATGTTTAGACATTAAACAACAATGCGCTGCGGCCGAATTACACGCCACTTTGGGCTGCGAGTCAAATTTCCTGAGGCATAAAAAAACCGGCAGCCAAAGCTACCGGTTGTAAGATTTCAACCCCGACTCAAAGTCAGAAGTCAGAAGTCAGAAGTCAGAAGTCAGAAGTCAGAAGTCAGAAGTCAGAAGTCAGAAGTCAGAAGTCAGAAGTCAGATTTTAGACCAGTGACGTCTTTTTGCCACTTGTAGCTTTTCATAAGCGGCGAGCAATCCCTGATGAGCAGGAAGGGCGCGCAGGTCGGTCTCTACGGCAAACAGGCTGTGGAAACGTTCTTCACCGCTGATGGCGGCAGAGGCGCTATCGACAGCATCCTGACCGTACATTTTGACGAATGCGCCATAGTACTGCTCAGGGGAGCGATCTTCTTCCAGCGCGAGTTGCAATAACGTTTGCAGGCAACGGTAGTAATTGTTGCGCTCGTCGCTGTAGACGGAGGAGTTAAACTCGTGCGCCCATTCAGCCCAGGTCAGTGCCTGATCCATATCGCCGCCAGCCAGAGCCAGCATGGATTTCAGTTCGCCCACACGCAACGTGTACCAACCATTGTCTTTGCCGCTGGCGATACCCAGTAATTCACGTACGCGGGTAAAATCATCCAGACCTTCTTCATCGAGTTGGGTGATCATCTCCAGATAGGCTTCTTTCGGCAAATCGCTGCCCGGCAATGCCAGCAGCTGTTCGCGCAAATGAGCGCCCATGGTGTTGTTGGCGAGCAGCAAATCTTCGGCCGGATAAATATCGGACATACCCGGAACAATAATGCGGCAGGCGTAAACGTCCAGGTGTTCATAATCAGCGATGTAAACTTCGGCATCTTCTTTATCAAAGATAGCCATTAGCGTAGCGAACTCTTGTTCCGTGGTGCCGCTGAAGCTCCAGTCAGCAAACGGATAGTCAGCATCCTGTTTGAACATATCCCAGGAGATTAAACCGCTGGAATCGATGAAGTGAGTTTCAAGATTAGCGTGCTCGGCAACTTCTTCATCATCAAAAGTCGGTGCAGTGAAAACGTCCAGATCTTTCAGGCTGCGGCCTTGCAGCAGTTCGGTCACAGTACGTTCCAGCGCTACGCCGAAATCAGGATGCGCGCCGAAAGAGGCAAAACAGGTGCCGTTGGCAGGGTTGAACAGCACGACGCAAATGACCGGATAGTCGCCGCCAAGCGATGCATCATAAGAGAGGATCGGGAAACCTTCCTCTTCCAGTTTGGCAATCGCTTCAACCACACCCGGATAACGCGCCAGCACATCGGCAGGGATCTCCGGCAGGCTGATAGATTCAGCAATGATACGATTTTTCACGTAGCGCTCGAACACTTCAGAAAGGCCCTGAACGCGTGCTTCGTTGGCGGTATTGCCGGCTGACATCCCATTAGATACATACAGATTTCCGATGATGTTCATCGGAATATAAACGGTTTCCAGGTCAGACTGACGCGTGAAAGGCAGGGCGCAGATCCCGCGCTCTGGGTTGCCTGATTGCAGATCGACCAGATCGCCGCCGGTCAGCTCTTTATCGGCATCATAAAAATCATGCAGGCGCTCATCCAGAATACCGACTGGCAGGCTGTTGTCAGCTGGGATTGGGAACCATTTCTCGTTCGGATAATGCACGAAATCGCCGTTAGCAATCTCTTTACCCAAATAGAAATCTGCGAAGAAATAGTTGGTCGACAAACGCTCAAAATACTCACCCAGCGCAGAAGCCAGCGCCGCTTTTTTACTGGCGCCTTTGCCGTTAGTAAAGCACAGCGGGCAATCGCGATCGCGTATATGCACTGACCAGACATTCGGGATCGGGTTCAGCCAGGAAGCTTCCTCAATGTTGAAACCGAGGTCAGTGAGTTTTTGTTGAAAACGGGAAATTGAATCTTCCAGCGCCGCGTCTTTGCCAGTGATGAAGGTTTGTGTCATTGAGTTCACTTTTGAGCGTTCTAAAAACGCGCAATCATACGGGATTTTAGGCTACAGGCAACCGTTAACGCAGTGACAACAATGTGATCATGCTCCCGTTACGAATAACCATTGCAGACAGCTTGTCTCGAATGATAAAACCAGTAAATTGGTTATATCTTATGGTTGTCTCAGCGGAGTGGTGAGGGGAAATGACTCAGGTTTATAATTTTAGTGCTGGTCCGGCAATGATCCCGGCAGAAGTATTACGTCGTGCTGAACAAGAACTGTGTAATTGGCATGGGTTGGGAACGTCGGTGATGGAAATTAGCCACCGTAGTAAAGAGTTTATCCAGGTTGCCGAAGAGTCTGAACAGGATATCCGAGATCTGATGAATATCCCTTCTAACTATAAAGTCCTGTTCTGCCATGGTGGCGCGCGTGCACAATTTGCCGCCGTACCGATGAATTTACTGGGCGACAAAACCACTGCGGATTATATCGACGGCGGTTATTGGGCGCACAGCGCCGTTAAAGAAGCTCAAAAATACTGCACACCAAATGTTATCGATGTGACCACCACCGTTGATGGCAAACGCTGTATCTTGCCGATGAGCGAGTGGGCATTAAACCCCGATGCTGCTTATGTTCACTACTGCCCAAATGAAACCATTGATGGCGTCGCTATTGATGAAGTCCCTGACTTCGGCGACAAAGTTGTCATTGCTGACTACTCCTCCTCTATTTTATCTCGTCCGGTTGATGTCAGCCGTTTCGGTGTGATTTATGCGGGCGCGCAGAAAAATATCGGCCCTGCTGGTCTGACTCTGGTTATCGTTCGTGAAGATTTGCTGGGCAAAGCGCAAAAAGCGCTGCCTTCGATTCTTGATTACACGGTGCTGGCTGAAAACGACTCTATGTTTAACACTCCACCGACCTTTGCCTGGTATTTATCAGGGATGGTGTTTAAATGGCTGAAAGAACAGGGCGGATTGCGCGAAATGGAAAAGCGTAATCGGGCGAAAGCTGAACTGCTTTATGGCACCATTGATCGCAGTGACTTTTACCGTAACAACGTAGCGGCTACCAACCGCTCGTGGATGAACGTACCATTCCAGATGGCTGATGCGTCGCTGGATAAACTGTTCCTGCAACAATCTTTTGAGGCAGGAATGCACGCGCTTAAAGGCCACCGTGTTGCCGGCGGCATGCGTGCTTCAATTTATAATGCTATGCCGATTGAGGGCGTGAGAGCATTGACTGACTTTATGGCTGATTTTGAAAAACGCCACGGTTAATGTGTGCCAGAATGGCTGAATAAATGTGGTTTAAAAATGACCCCGGCCGGAAATCCGGGGTCATTTTATGAATAAAAGAAAATGGAGAAAGCGTGGAATCCCTGACATTACAACCCGTTGCACTGGTTAACGGCACCATCAATTTACCTGGTTCAAAAAGTGTTTCTAACCGGGCACTTTTACTGGCTGCTTTTGCACAGGGCACGACTCGTCTGAATAATTTGCTCGACAGCGATGACGTCAGTCATATGTTAAATGCCCTCACGAAATTGGGTGTGACCTATCGTCTTTCCGCTGACCGTACACACTGTGAAATCGATGGTCTGGGCGGTATTTTTCAGCCATCAACAGCTCTGGAACTTTTTCTGGGTAATGCGGGCACGGCTATGCGCCCGCTGGCCGCGGCACTTTGTCTCGGTTCGCACGATGTGGTGCTGACAGGCGAACCGCGCATGAAAGAGCGCCCGATTGGCCATCTGGTAGATGCATTGCGTCAGGGCGGCGCGGAAGTTGACTATCTTGAGCAGGAAAATTATCCGCCAGTGCGTTTGCGTGGTGGGTTTAAAGGCGGCGAAGTGACCGTTGATGGTAGCGTCTCCAGCCAGTTTTTGACGGCGTTACTGATGATGGCTCCGCTGGCCGGTGCAGACACGACTATCCGCATTAAAGGTGATTTGGTTTCTAAGCCTTACATTGATATCACGCTGAATCTGATGAAAACCTTTGGAGTGACGGTCAGTAACGAAAACTATCAGCAGTTCTACATCCGCGGGCAGCAGGGTTACGTATCACCAGGAACCTATTTAGTCGAAGGCGATGCTTCTTCCGCCTCCTATTTCCTGGCTGCCGCCGCAATTAAAGGCGGGACAGTGCGCGTAACTGGCATTGGCAAAAACAGCATGCAGGGTGATATCCGTTTCGCTGACGTTCTGGAAAAAATGGGGGCTAAAATCACCTGGGCTGAAGATTATATCGAATGCACCCGTGGTGAACTGACCGGTATCGATATGGATATGAACCACATTCCTGATGCAGCAATGACCATCGCAACGGCTGCGCTATTTGCTAAAGGGCCAACAACGTTGCGCAATATTTATAATTGGCGCGTCAAAGAAACTGACCGTCTGGCCGCGATGGCAACAGAATTGCGTAAAGTGGGCGCAACGGTCGAAGAAGGTGAGGATTATATCCGCGTTGAACCACCGCAATCCCTGACTTTTGCCGAGATTGGAACTTATAACGATCATCGAATGGCGATGTGCTTCTCGCTGGTGGCGCTGTCGGATACACCGGTGACTATTCTGGATCCCAAATGCACTGCCAAAACGTTCCCTGATTATTTTGAGCGACTCGCTGCCATCAGTACGCTGGCATAGTCTATAACTAAGACGGACATCGAAAGATGTCCTTTTTTCTGCACTTTTTATAGTCGGTAGTTTTATAGATGCCGTCTGCTTTTTCGGCAACTGAACAACGTGGGGTAACAGTTGTGATAAAGGCAGCGTATAATATCGCTCCTGAATTAGCCTTTCCGGGTTAATGATGAGGGTTTACCCCACCAAAGGAGACAGAAATGACGGCTTTAGCCCCAGTGATAACCGTTGATGGGCCAAGTGGCGCAGGTAAAGGCACGCTGTGTAAAGCGCTGGCAGAGGCCTTCGAATGGCGCTTGCTGGACTCCGGTGCCATCTACCGCGTTTTAGCACTGGCTGCTTTACATCATCAGGTTGATATTGTCTCTGAAGAGGCGTTGGTACCGCTTGCCGCACACCTTGACGTTTGTTTTGTCGCTCAGGATGGGCAATTAAAAGTGATTTTAGAAGGTGAGGATGTCAGTAATGAAATCCGCACTGAAACGGTGGGGAATACAGCTTCTCAGGCTGCCGCTTTCCCCCGCGTTCGCGAAGCCTTGCTCCGCCGCCAGCGTGCTTTCCGTGAGGCACCGGGGTTAATTGCTGACGGGCGTGATATGGGCACCGTCGTTTTCCCTGATGCCCCGGTAAAAATATTTTTGGATGCCAGCTCGGAAGAGCGTGCGAACAGAAGAATGCTACAGTTGCAGGAAAAAGGCTTTAGTGTTAACTTTGAACGTCTTTTAGCCGAGATAAAGGAACGGGATGACCGTGACCGTAATCGTGCTATAGCGCCATTGGTTGCTGCTTCTGATGCGTTATTACTGGATTCAACCAGTATGTCGATTGACGAAGTTATCCAACGTGCGTTGGCTTATGCCACTGAAATTCTAGGATTGCCGCAAAAACAAACCCGGTGATCGAGCCTTATTTCTGGTGCTGAATATTCTTCAGTGCCAGTTTTGGCTATAGTTTTTTTTAACCTCGCCGCAAGGATCTGTAGCGGGGCATTTGAAACAACCCCATCCAGCAGGACGCCAGATGGACGTTAAACTTAAGAACTTAAAGATTAACAACATGACTGAATCTTTTGCTCAACTCTTTGAAGAATCCTTAAAAACAATCGAAACCCGTCCGGGTTCCATCGTTCGTGGCGTTGTTGTGTCTATCGACAAAGATATCGTACTGGTTGACGCCGGTCTGAAATCTGAGTCCGCTATTCCAGCAGAGCAGTTCAAAAACGCACAGGGCGAACTGGAAATCCAGGTTGGCGACGAAGTTGATGTTGCGCTGGACGCTGTTGAAGATGGCTTCGGTGAAACTCTGCTGTCCCGTGAAAAAGCTAAACGTCATGAAGCTTGGATCACGCTGGAAAAAGCTTACGAAGAAGCTGCAACTGTTACCGGTGTTATCAACGGTAAAGTTAAAGGCGGTTTCACTGTTGAGCTGAACGGTATTCGTGCGTTCTTGCCAGGTTCACTGGTAGACGTTCGTCCGGTACGCGACACGCTGCATCTCGAAGGCAAAGATCTTGAGTTCAAAGTCATCAAACTGGACCAGAAACGCAACAACGTTGTTGTTTCTCGCCGTGCAGTAATTGAGTCTGAGAACAGCGCAGAGCGCGATCAACTGCTGGAAAACCTGCAAGAAGGCATGGAAGTTAAAGGTATCGTTAAGAACCTCACTGACTACGGTGCATTCGTGGATCTGGGTGGCGTTGACGGCCTGTTGCACATCACTGACATGGCTTGGAAACGTGTTAAACATCCAAGCGAAATCGTCAATGTTGGCGACGAAATCACTGTTAAAGTTCTGAAATTTGACCGTGAGCGTACTCGTGTATCCCTTGGCTTGAAACAGCTGGGCGAAGATCCATGGGTTGCTATCGCTAAACGTTACCCAGAAGGTACTAAACTGACTGGTCGCGTAACTAACCTGACTGATTACGGCTGCTTCGTAGAAATTGAAGAAGGCGTTGAAGGTCTGGTTCACGTTTCTGAAATGGATTGGACTAACAAAAACATCCACCCATCTAAAGTTGTTAACGTGGGCGATGTTGTTGAAGTTATGGTTCTGGACATCGACGAAGAACGTCGTCGTATCTCCCTGGGCCTGAAACAATGCAAATCTAACCCATGGCAGCTGTTTGCAGAAACCCACAACAAGAACGACCGTGTCGAAGGTAAAATCAAGTCAATCACTGACTTCGGTATCTTCATTGGTCTGGACGGCGGCATCGACGGCCTGGTTCACCTGTCTGACATCTCCTGGAACGTTGCAGGCGAAGAAGCAGTGCGTGAATACAAGAAAGGCGACGAAATCGCAGCTGTGGTTCTGCAAGTTGACGCAGAGCGCGAACGCATCTCCTTGGGCGTGAAGCAACTGGCTGAAGACCCGTTCAATAACTACCTGTCTATGAACAAGAAAGGTACTATTGTTACTGGTAAAGTCACAGCAGTTGACGCCAAAGGTGCTACAGTTGAATTGGCAGGCGGCGTAGAAGGTTACCTGCGTGCTTCAGAAGCTTCTCGCGACCGTATTGAAGACGCAACTCTGGTTCTGAGCGTTGGTGATGATGTTGAAGCTAAATTCACCGGTGTTGATCGTAAGAACCGCGTAGTAAGCCTGTCCGTCCGTGCTAAGGATGAGCCAGACGAGAAAGAAGCAATCGCTGTGGTTAACAACAAACCTGCAGAAGAAAGCAACTTCTCTAATGCTATGGCTGAAGCGTTCAAAGCGGCAAAAGGCGAGTAATGACGGGGGGCGGTTTTTTTACCGCCCCGAAACGGTAGTTTAGCTGCAAAGCTTGGAGGTAATATGACCAAGTCTGAACTTATTGAAAGACTTGCTGGCCAGCACTCTCATGTCCCGGCGAAAGCCATTGAGGATGCAGTGAAAGAGATGCTTGAACATATGGCTGCAACTTTAGCTGATGGCGAACGCATTGAGATCCGTGGGTTTGGCAGTTTTTCTCTTCACTACCGTGCTCCGCGTGTTGGGCGTAACCCAAAAACTGGCGATAAAGTGGAACTGGATGGTAAATACGTTCCGCATTTCAAGCCAGGGAAAGAGTTGCGTGATCGCGCGAATATTTATGGTTAAGACTCCGGTCTGACATAAATTCTGCCTATAGCGAACGTAAAGCGGTGCCTTTTTAAGGCGCCGTTTTTTTTGCTTAAAATTCATCCCAGTCAGTACGTTTATTCTGCGCGATGTCTCGCATCGTTCATCTCCTCAGCTTGTCCCAGTATATCCACCCAAGCATACTTGCTGCCGTAAATACTGGGTGTTTCTATCCGTTGATAAACCTCTTCAGCATCAGTGTTAAACCAAGGATGCCATTATTAAAATCTCATTGGATGAGATGGCGCTTGCCGTCACCGCGGGAATGTTTCCACTGCTTATTTTGCCTAATTTACCCTCACTGTCGGGTTGCCTGCTCATCGCTATTTTGGCGTGCGCAATAGGGTTGATTCGCCACAAAATCGCTTGCTTTGGCACCATATTACTATTGAGCTTTGTTTGGGCCGCCAGTCAGGGGCAACACCTATTGATGCAAACGGACAGGTTGAGTGGGGGAAATATTGAGATGGTTGCCAGCGTTCAGTCTGTAAATTTAGGGCAGCCAGATAAACATCAGATTGTTATGAAGATTATTGACGTTGGCGGCAACCCTATTTTGCTTCCTGTTTATTTCAGGGCTCAGTGGGAGAATGCAGCGACAGACTATTGTGCCGGGCAGGTGTGGAAAATAAAAGCCAATTTAAGGCCAGTCCATGCTTCTCTCAATGAAGGTGGATTTGACTCCCAGCGCTGGGCTGTGGCGAACCATTGGCCTCTGCAGGGCCAGATAAAGCAGTGGGTTTTACTTCATGAACGCTGTGATCTTCGCCAGCGTTTTATCACTGATATTAATCATGGCCTGTCGGGGCTGCCCAACCGGGCGGTACTTGTCGCATTAGGTTTTGGTGAGAAAGGGCTCATTAGCCCGCCAGATAATGCTCTTTTACAAAAAACGGGTGTTGCGCATTTGGTCGCGATATCAGGGTTGCACATTGGTATCGCTGCTTGGATCGGCTGGCTATTAGCGAGGGGAATACAATACTTCCTGCCCCTGAGGTTCATCGACTACCGTTTTCCCCTGATTATCAGTGAGATCACGCTGCTCGTTTACACCTGGCTTGCCGGCTGCAACGCCCCGGCATTACGCGCTGCGCTGGCGCTCTCTTTGTGGCTGGTGTTACGCTTCTGCCGTGTCAGATGTCATCCCTGGCAGGTGTGGTTGTGGGGAATAGCGCTACTGTTGCTGATGGATCCGTTAAGCATTCTTTCTGACAGTTTTTGGCTCTCCTGCTTAGCCGTTGCGGCGTTGATCTTCTGGTTTCAATGGGCTCCTCTGCCTGCAAGATTTAGCCGCCACTGGTACTGGGCTATTTTGCGGTGGGCGCATCTGCAACTGGGAATGACATTATTACTTCTGCCCATGCAAATAGGTCTGTTTCACGGTCTCAATTACTCCTCTTTCATGGCAAACATGTGGGCGGTGCCTATTGTCTCGTTCTTCACTGTCCCGCTGGTTCTGTTGGGGTTAATCGGCCATCTGATATTCCCGGCGGTGATGAACTCATTGATCTGGTCTGCAGCGGATAACACGCTTTCACTGGCCCTTTGGGGAGTAAGGATATTTGCTGAAGACTGGTTTTATTTTGGCGGGTCAACTTTTGGTCTGACGTTGACTGGCTGGGCTGCCGTGATGATTTGGCGGTATGGCTGGTTACGAGTTTGTCCGGCAAGCGTATTGGCTCTGCTGGCAGCCATGGTCGTTTGGTTAAATGCAAAAACGCCCGAGCGTTGGAGAGTCGATATGATCGACGTCGGTCATGGTCTGGCGACGCTAATCAGTAAAAATGGGAAAGGCGTTTTATACGACACAGGTAATCGCTGGAAAGGGGGCTCAGTGGCAGAGACGAATATTTTGCCTTTCATCCGCTGGCGTAATATCGAGGTGGAGCAGATTATTATCAGCCATGGCGATGAAGATCATCGTGGCGGCCTGGAAAGGTTAAGTCAGGCCTTCCCGCAGGCAAGCGTGCGTGAGAGTTCAGCGAGTGCCTCGCTGCCTTGTCTTGGTGGGGTAGCGTGGAGGTGGCAGGATCTTAACTTCAGCGTGCTTTGGCCGAATAAACTGGCCGACAGACCGTCGAATGATGACAGTTGCGTGGTCCGTATTGATGATGGGAAATTTAGCGTTTTGCTCACCGGCGATATAGAAGCGGCTGCAGAACGCAATCTGGTTTCCCGATATCGTCAGAAGCTGCAATCAACACTGATGCAGGTTCCTCACCACGGGAGTAACACGTCATCAACCGGACCTTTCCTGCGTGCGGTCAATCCAGAAATGTCTATTGCTTCTGCATCGCGGTTCAATAAATGGCATCTTCCTGCACGAAAAATAGTCAATCGATATCGCGATGCCAATCTCGCCTGGCGAGATACTGCGCATTCGGGGCAGCTGACGGCTCGTTTTTACGACGATTATTGGTCTATTAATGGCTTGCGTGAGCAACTATTTCCCCGTTGGTATCACCGCCGGTTTGGTGTATCGGATGATAATGAGTAGAATGGTCCGCTGTTTCTATAGCTGCTGGTTAATAATGCATGATGAATGATAAAGATCTCTCCACGTGGCAGACATTCCGTCGCCTATGGCCGATGATCACTCCTTTTAAAACCGGGCTAATCGCTGCGGCTATTGCGCTGGTTGCTAACGCTGCCAGTGATACTTTCATGTTGTCTCTGCTGAAGCCGCTTCTTGATGACGGTTTTGGTAAAGCTGAGCGTTCCATTTTGCTCTGGATGCCTTTGGCAGTTATTGGCCTGATGATTGTCCGCGGTATTAGTGGGTACGTTTCAAGCTACTGTATCTCCTGGGTATCAGGAAAGGTGGTCATGCATATGCGCCGCCGTCTGTTCGGACACATGATGGGCATGCCAGTTGCTTTCTTTGACCAACAGTCCACCGGGACTTTGCTGTCACGTATAACCTATGATTCTGAGCAGGTAGCCTCCTCTTCATCGAGCGCTCTGGTTACTGTTGTACGTGAAGGTGCCTCAATCATCGGTCTGTTTATCCTGATGTTTTACTACAGCTGGCAGTTATCCATTATTCTGGTCATTATTGCCCCAATTGTTTCTATTGTTATCCGCCAGGTATCCAAGCGCTTTCGTGATATCAGCAAAAATATGCAAAACACCATGGGTCATGTGACCACCAGTGCTGAACAGATGCTGAAAGGGCATAAAGAAGTGCTGATTTTTGGTGGGCAGAAAGTTGAAACCGAGCGTTTTGACTCCGTCAGCAATCGCATGCGCCAACAAGGTATGCGCCTGGTGTCAGCGTCATCGATTTCTGACCCTATTATTCAGCTGATCGCTTCTCTGGCGCTGGCATTCGTACTTTATGCAGCCAGTTTCCCTTCTGTGATGGAAACGTTGAGTGCGGGTACGATCACCGTTGTCTTCTCGTCCATGATTGCTCTGATGCGTCCGCTGAAATCATTAACCAACGTTAATGCCCAGTTCCAGCGCGGGATGGCAGCCTGCCAGACACTGTTCTCTATTCTGGATATGGAACAGGAAAAAGATGACGGGAAGCGAGTTGTAGAGCGTGCGAAGGGCGACGTTGAGTTCAAAAACGTGACCTTCACCTACCCTGGCCGTGATACTCCGGCATTGCGCGATGTTGCTTTCACCATCCCCGCAGGGCGCACCGTCGCACTGGTTGGTCGTTCAGGTTCGGGCAAATCAACTATTGCGAACTTGCTCACCCGTTTTTACGACATACAGAAAGGTGAGATCCTGCTGGATGGCCATGATTTGCGTGAATACACGTTATCTTCCCTGCGTAATCAGGTGGCCTTAGTCTCGCAAAACGTTCATCTGTTCAATGATACCATTGCCAATAATATTGCTTATGCGCGCACCGATGTTTTCACTCGTGAAGATATCGAGAAAGCGGCGACCATGGCTTATGCGATGGACTTCATCAGCAAAATGGAAAATGGCCTTGATACCGTCATTGGTGAAAATGGCGTATTACTCTCTGGCGGACAACGTCAGCGTATTGCTATTGCTCGTGCACTTTTGCGTGACTCACCGGTGCTTATTCTCGATGAAGCTACGTCGGCGCTGGATACCGAATCAGAGCGCGCCATTCAGGCCGCGCTGGATGAACTGCAAAAGAACCGTACTTCACTGGTCATTGCGCACCGACTTTCAACTATCGAAAAAGCAGATGAGATTCTGGTTATCGAGGACGGACGTGTTGTTGAACGCGGTAATCACGAAGATTTGCTGGCTCAACGTGGTGCATATGCACAACTGCATCGGATGCAATTTGGTCAATGATAGAACGCATCTGGTCAGGTAGATCACCGCTTTATCTGTTACTGCTGCCTTTTTCATGGCTGTACGGGCTGATCACGATTGTGCTTCGTTACAGTTATAAAAAAGGGTGGAAAAAGAGCTGGCGCGCGCCGTTACCGGTCGTCGTGGTCGGTAATTTAACCGCAGGCGGTAACGGGAAAACACCGGTGGTTATCTGGTTAGTTGAAACGTTAAAACAGCGAGGTTTGCGCGCAGGGGTTGTGTCGCGCGGCTATGGTGGGAAGGCTGCGCAATATCCGTTGGTTCTGGATGCAACCACCACCACGACTGAAGCCGGCGATGAACCCGTACTGATATTTCAGCGTACGGGGGCACCTGTGGCGGTTTCGCCAGTTCGTTCGGACGCTGTTAAAGCACTGCTAGCAAGCCACATGCTTGATGTGATCGTCACGGATGATGGTCTGCAACATTACGCACTACAACGTGATATTGAAGTCGTTGTGATCGATGGTGTTCGGCGTTTTGGAAATGGATGGTGGTTACCTGCGGGGCCGATGCGTGAACGTGCTGCGCGCCTGCACTCGGTTGACGCTGTGATAGTCAATGGTGGCGCGGCTATGACCGGTGAAATCGCGATGACTCTTGATGCTGGTCTGGCTGTCAACATGCTGACGGGCGAACGCTGTGAAGTGACAGCTCTGCGAAACGTTGTCGCGATGGCGGGGATCGGGCATCCGCCGCGCTTTTTCACCACCCTGAAAAATCTTGGCGTTAGGACAGTGGCAGAGATCGCCTTTGCCGATCATCAGGATTATCAACCCGCTCAGTTAACACCATTGACTGTTACCAGTCAGATACTTCTGATGACAGAAAAAGATGCGGTAAAATGCCGTTCATTTGCCGAACCTAACTGGTGGTATTTACCCGTTAACGCAAATATTTCCGCTGGGCAGGCTGAGCGTCTAATCAGTAAAATCGTGCTGGCAATCTCGCATAAATAACTTTCTGTACAGGTCATTGTCTTCTATTCATGTCATTTGAGTGATCTGATACGCAAAGCGTAAGTTTTTAAGCTCATGATTAAAAATAAGAATTAAGCGGAGATTCTGCGTGCAAAATTTATTTATGATAATAAGCTTGCTATTGCTTTTCACTTATGAGTAAATGCTTTCCGGCCTGTCATGCAGAGCTATTTATGTATGAGTTTAGAGTTCAGTAGTTCCTCCCAAGACGTTATCTAATATCTAATGATTCCGCTTCAAAGACGAACCTTCTAAGTCCCTCCCATAAGTATTCAATCTAATCGATTGGCCCTGATTGCCTTATGGCAGATTTTTTCAATGATTTCATTGGAAAGAACACTATTTTCACAATCGCTCATTAGAGGTTTTTATAAAAAAATAACTTTAGTATGGGCAAGCGCATCCGAACAATAATAAAAAGCGTGTTCATGGATGCCCAAATAAAGGATTTACAATTATGATGTTAAAAATGGGTTTAGTTAAATGGTACAACCAAGCTAAAGGTTATGGTTTTATCTGCCCTCTTGATGGTTCGTCTGAAATTTATGTTCAACGCGCCTCCATTGCCAATACAGGCAATAAGTCTTTGAATGCAGGGCAGCGTGTAGAGTTCACAACCTACCGCAGCGTGGTCCACGGCCCCGCAGCAGCTGACGTGATTGCCTTCTAAGTCTGTCTCAGACTTCAGCGCGTAAAATTTACGCTCTGATAAAAATATGCTATCGGTATCTGTAAGATGATTTCCATTAACGGATACCGATATGTCTCACCCTGTCATACCTCTCTCTGCCGCCCGTATTTTGCACCTTGCTGCACAACAGTTACAACACCCCCTCAAGCGTAAACCTGTCCGTGATGATATAACTTCAGCTATTCATAATATGGCCTTGCTGCAGATTGACACCATCAGCGTCGTGGCCCGCAGCCCTTATTTGGTGTTATTCAGTCGCCTCGGTCATTATCCGGCCCAATGGCTAGAAGAAGCGCTAGCTGCAGGAAAACTCTTTGAATATTGGGCGCATGAAGCCTGTTTTGTGCCCATCGAAGATTACCGATTACTACGCCACCGCATGCTTGCACCCGAAAAAATGGGCTGGAAATATTCTCAGGCATGGATTGATACCCACCACGAAGACATTGCGCAGTTGCTCAGTCACATTGCGGATAATGGCCCGGTACGGTCGGCTGATTTCAGTGCCGAAAAGCGCTCGACCAGTGGCTGGTGGGACTGGAAACCGCATAAAAAGCACCTGGAAATGCTGTTCACTTCGGGAAAACTGATGGTGGTGGAGCGGCGTAATTTTCATCGCGTCTATGATCTGGCAGAAAAGGTATTGCCTGACTGGATCGATGCTGCGCAGACATTATCCGTAAGCGTCGTTAAATCCCCACGTTGATCGGCCGCGGGGTTTAAGGCAGGGTGATTTTCCAGGGCAGCAGTGCTTCCCAGTCGATTTCAGCGTCCGGCGATTTCAGCGCTGTAAGCAGCGCGTGA
>BHES01000037.1 GCA_003864575.1 Enterobacterales bacterium | reverse complement strand
GTTTCCGCGCAGAAAAAATTCTGATTGATCGTCTGAATGAAAAAGCCAAAAACGGCAACATCGTTCTGCATACCCATAAAACGCTGGACGAAGTTCTTGGTGACCCGATGGGCGTTACCGGTGCAAATCTGCGCGATGCACGTACCGATGAACTGAGCAAACTTGACGTTGCCGGCGTGTTCATCGCCATTGGCCATAGCCCGAATACTGCGATTTTTGACGGTCAGTTAACATTGGAAAATGGCTACATCAAAGTGCAGTCAGGTCTTCATGGAAATGCAACCCAGACCAGCATTCCGGGCGTATTCGCCGCAGGCGATGTGATGGACCATATCTACCGCCAGGCGATCACTTCTGCCGGTACCGGTTGTATGGCCGCGCTGGACGCTGAACGTTATCTGGACGGCCTGGCTAAACCTGCCACGGTCTAATTTTTCCTGTCGGCAGTCCACGCGATAGCCTATAAGGCGACTGAATAGTCGCCTTATTCTTTTATAAAAATAGATAATGTTTTCAGTCTTACTTCGAACATGTAACATGAGCGGGCTTTCGACTTAGCTCGGAACACAACGGCTGATAGCGCCGTCACTGCGGCGCTTTTTTGGATCATGCGATCGGCGATCGGGCTTCTTCAGCATCCTCCTGATTTCTCCCGCCAGCCCGCATGTCACCCTATGCAGAAACATCCACAGTGATTTCTGTATTGCTGCGCAGACTGATTGCCTGATGAATAAAACACGACAACAAGAACTGATCCGCTGGTTAAAGCAACAAAGCTCACGGGCTAAAGGCTGGATACGCCTGTCAATGATGCTCGGTTTACTCTCGGGTTTGCTGATCCTTGCTCAAGCCTGGCTCATGGCCGGGCTCCTCCACAGCCTGATTATTCAACACACGCCGCGCGAAGCCCTGCTGCAAAGTTTTCTGCTGCTGGCACTGACGTTTATTCTGCGCGCCGTCGTGACATGGCTGCGTGAACAGGTCGGTTTTATCTGCGGGAAAATCATTCGCCTGGAGATGCGCAAACTGGTGCTCGACCGGCTGGAGAAGCTGGGCCCGGCATGGATTCAGGGTAAACCGGCGGGGAGCTGGGCTACCATTATTCTTGAACAGATTGAGGAGATGCAGGACTACTACGCACGTTATCTGCCGCAAATCGCCCTGGCGGGGATCATCCCACTGTTAATTCTGGTGAGTATTTTCCCAATCAACTGGGCGGCAGGCATGATCCTGCTAGTCACTGCGCCGCTGATCCCTATTTTTATGGCACTCGTGGGAATGGGGGCTGCGGACGCCAACCGTCGCAACTTTACCGCCCTCGCCCGCTTGAGCGGCAATTTCCTCGATAGCCTGCGCGGCCTTGATACCCTGCGCCTGTTCCACCGCGCACAGGCCGAAACTGACCAGATAACCCGTTCAACTGAGAACTTCCGTGCCAGAACCATGGACGTGCTGCGGCTGGCGTTTTTATCTTCTGCCGTGCTGGAATTCTTCGCCTCGCTCTCCATCGCCGTTGTCGCCGTCTATTTTGGGTTCTCCTATCTGGGCGAATTGAATTTCGGCAGCTACGGCACGCCGGTGACCCTTTTCGCCGGTTTCCTGGTGCTGATTTTGGCACCGGAATTTTTCCAGCCGCTGCGTGATCTTGGCGCGTTTTATCATGCCAAAGCACAGGCCGTTGGGGCGGCAGAAAGCCTGCTGACGTTTCTCACCACTGAAGCGCAAACCCAGGACGAAGGCACGCAACTCTGGAATAGTTCAGGGCCAGTTTCACTACAGGCAAGAGATCTGGTCATCCTCTCCCCGCAGGGTAAAACGCTGGCAGGCCCGCTCAATTTTGATTTACCCGCAGGCTCTCGCGTCGCTATTGTCGGGCTGAGCGGTGCCGGAAAAAGTTCGCTGCTTAACGCACTGCTGGGCTTCCTGCCTTATCAGGGGGTGTTATTAGTCAACGGCACTGAACTTCGCGACATCCGCCGCAGTGACTGGCGTCAGCAGTTGGGTTGGGTGGGACAGAACCCGCACCTGCCAGAACAAACCTTGCGCGCCAATATCTTGTTAAACCAACCCGATGCCAGCGATGAGCAGCTCCAGACGGCAATCGAACGCGCCTATGTCAGTGAGTTTTTAACGCTATTGCCACAAGGTCTGGATACCGAACTGGGTGACAGCGCCGCCCGCCTATCCGTCGGCCAGGCACAGCGTGTCGCCGTGGCACGCGCCCTGCTCTCTCCCTGCCAGCTATTGCTGCTGGATGAGCCAACCGCCAGTCTGGACGCTCACAGCGAGAGACGCGTGATGCAGGCGCTAACCCACGCCTCACAATCACAGACGACTCTTCTCGTTACGCATCAGTTAGAAGCTACCGAACATTACGATGTGGTCTGGGTGATGGGTAAAGGCCAGTTGATTGAACAAGGTCGCTATCAGCAATTAGCCAGTCAGGACGGCGCGTTCTCCCGTTTGCTGGCCCAGCGCAGTCAGGAGCTGACACCATGAAAATTCTACTGCCTTACCTCGCACTGTACCGTCGTCACTGGTTCCGATTGTCACTGGGAATCATTCTGGCGATTGTCACCCTGCTTGCAAGCATCGGGTTACTGACCCTTTCCGGCTGGTTCCTTGCCGCGTCTGCGTTGGCGGGTCTGGCCGGTTTATATACTTTCAACTATATGCTGCCTGCAGCAGGCGTGCGCGGTGCGGCCATTTTCCGCACCGCAGGGCGCTATGCTGAGCGACTGGTGAGCCACGATGCAACGTTCCGCGTTCTGGCCCACTTGCGGGTATTCACCTTCACTAAAATTATGCCGCTGTCGCCGGGGGGTATTGCTCGTTTTCGTCAGGCTGATTTGCTAAACCGTCTGGTGGCCGACGTTGATACACTCGATCACTTATATCTGCGAGTGATCTCTCCGTTGATCAGCGCACTGGCGATCATTTTAGTCGTCACTTTCGGTCTGAGCTTTTTGGATCTCAATCTGGCCCTAACGCTCGGCGCAATTATGCTGGCGCTGATGCTGTTATTGCCGGTGATTTTTTATCGTGCAGGCCAGCCGATTGGCCGCGAACTGACCCGTCTTCGCGGCGCTTACCGCACTCAGTTGAATGCATGGTTACAAGGTCAGGCAGAGCTCGTCGTATTTGGCGCGCAGACGCGTTTTCGCAACAAGCTGGATGACATTGAGCGTCGCTGGATGGCCCGTCAGCAACAGCAGGCAAAACTTTCTGGCCTGTCGCAGGCGACAATTATCGCCAGCGCAGGACTGACGGTGACATTAATGTTATGGCTGGCCGCTGGCGGATTCGCCACGCTGGCTCAGCCCGGCGCATTGATTGCCCTGTTTGTCTTCGCGCCATTGGCCGCTTTTGAAGCCCTCGGCCCAGTCGCCGCTGCCTTTCAGCATCTCGGACAGGTTATTGCGTCCGCCCAACGCGTCAGTCAGGTGATCGAACAACAACCGCTGGTCATCTTCCCGATGCAAGGTGCTTCGGCACAAAACCAGGCAGACCTGCACATCGAAGGCCTTACCTTCACCTATCCGGGACAGCCTTTACCTGTACTTAAAGGTATTGAGTTGCATATCAGGGCTGGTGAGCATGTGGCCTTGCTGGGCCAGACCGGCTGCGGTAAATCCACCTTGCTGCAACTGGTGACCCGCGCATGGGATGCAGACAGTGGCAGCATCCGGCTCAACGGTACGCCGCTGGCCGATTATGCTGAAACTTCTCTGCGCCAAATGATGACCGTGGTCAGCCAGCGCGTACACATTTTCAATAATACACTCCGTGAAAACTTGCGGATGGCCTCCCCACGCAGCAGCGACGCAGAATTGGTATCGGCCCTCGAGGCCGTGGATTTACACCTGCTGCTCGAAGGCGAAGGGCTCAATGCGTGGCTTGGAGAAGGCGGCAGACAGCTTTCTGGCGGCGAACAGCGTCGCCTCGGGCTGGCGCGTGGTTTATTACATAACGCGCCGCTGTGGCTGCTGGATGAGCCGACAGAAGGTCTGGATGCCGAAACTGAGCGTCACATTTTGGCGTTGTTGAACAAACACTGTCATGACAAGACGCTCGTGCTGGTTACTCACCGCCTGTACGGTCTTGAAAATATGGATAAGATTTGCGTGATGGAAGAAGGACAGATCATTGAACAAGGCGATCATCCTACGCTGATTAACCAAGCAGGCCGCTATGCCCGTTTTCGCGCACGGGGTTAATCTGTTTTCAGCTTACGATGAGTAAAGGTGGCTATGCGGCTAGTTAAACTTGAAGCAAATTCAGTCAGCTTCCCGGATCCGGAAACGGCTCTGCAGGACCCCAACGGTCTGCTGGCACTGGGTGGGGATTTAACCCCGGCGCGCTTGCTGTCGGCTTATCATCAGGGCATTTTCCCCTGGTTTGAACCCGGCGAAATGATCCTGTGGTGGTCTCCGGACCCTCGCGCCGTGATTTTCCCCCCTGAGCGGCATGTCAGCCGCAGCTTGCGCCGTTTTATGCGCAAAGAGCCCTACCGCTTCACCCTTAACCACGCGTTCGGTGACGTGGTCCACGCCTGCTCTCAGCAGCGTGAGGAGGGAACCTGGATTGGCCCGCTGGTCAAACGTGGCTTTCAGGAACTGCACGAGGCGGGCCATGCTCATTCAGTGGAAGTCTGGTCAGGTGATGAACTTATCGGTGGAATGTATGGTGTGAGCGTCGGCGGTCTGTTTTGCGGTGAGTCAATGTTCAGCCGTCAGTTAAATGCCTCAAAATGCGCCGTAATGATTTTTTGCCAACATTTTACCCGCTATGGGGGAGAACTGATTGACTGTCAGGTGCTCAACCCTCACACTGCGTCGCTGGGTGCGAAAGAGATCCCCCGCCGCCAATTTTTGCAGCTGCTTTCCCGGCTTTCACAGCATCAATTACCGCCGGAATGCTGGCTGCCCCAAGACTTATCCCCACGTTATGAAGACCTGCCGACACTCCCGATGGATAGGGAATAGACGCGCTCATGGTCCATATTTCTTTACTTAATGTGGGTTTTTCGGCATTATCTTGCCGGTTAAAAACTATGGTAGTTAGACCTAGAGGATTCGATGGCCAAAGAAGACAATATTGAAATGCAGGGTACCGTACTTGATACGCTGCCAAACACTATGTTCCGCGTTGAGTTGGAAAACGGTCACGTAGTTACTGCACACATCTCCGGTAAAATGCGTAAGAACTACATCCGCATCCTGACGGGCGACAAAGTCACTGTAGAGCTGACCCCGTACGACCTGAGCAAAGGCCGCATTGTCTTCCGTAGCCGCTAATAAGCGGTTTACTCATCGCTGATTTTTCTGGCGATATCTGAGGATACCCTTTTCGCCCTTCCTGCTGTTGCAAGGGCGTTTTGTGGTATCCGGAATTTGACAATTTTTGGTTTTCCCCAGCTTAGCATTCCCTGTCAGTGACCGGTTTTGCTGAAGTACAGGCATAAAAAAAGGCGATGAATTCATCGCCTTTTTCACTTTTACGCCTTCAGTCGCCGCTTAATGCACGGCACCTTCCGGTTTTTTCTTCTGCGCACTCATGAAGTGGTACGTCAGTTTGTCAGCGCTCTTATCGAGGGCCACGGAGACTGAGCCGCCATCAACCAGCGAACCAAACAGCAGTTCATTAGCCAGTGGTTTCTTCAGGTTCTCTTGTACGGCACGGGTCATCGGACGTGCGCCCATGGCCTTATCGTAGCCTTTCACCGTCAACCAGTTGCGTGCTTCGTCGCTGACTTCTAGCGAGACGCCCTTCGCATCCAGCTGCGCCTGCAGCTCCACAATAAACTTATCGACCACTTGCTGAATCACTTCGGTGGATAGATGGTTGAACCAGATCACGTTATCCAGACGGTTACGGAACTCTGGCGTAAACACTTTCTTGATCTCATCCATCGCATCCGGACTGTTATCCTGATGCACCAGACCAATCGACTTACGTTCAGTTTCACGTACGCCGGCGTTGGTGGTCATCACCAAAATCACGTTACGGAAATCAGCTTTACGGCCGTTGTTGTCGGTCAGCGTCCCGTTGTCCATCACCTGCAACAGCAGGTTGAAGACGTCCGGGTGCGCTTTCTCGATTTCATCGAGTAGAACGACAGAGTGCGGATGTTTCAGCACAGCATCGGTCAGCAAACCACCCTGATCAAAGCCAACATAACCCGGAGGCGCACCAATCAAACGGCTGACAGTGTGACGCTCCATATACTCGGACATATCAAAGCGCAGCAGCTCGATATCCAGCGCTTTTGCCAACTGAACCGTCACCTCCGTTTTACCCACACCGGTCGGACCGGCGAACAGGAAGGAGCCAACAGGCTTGTGATCCTGACCTAAACCGGCACGACTCATTTTGATCGCTTCGGTCAGGGCTTCAATCGCCGGATCCTGCCCAAACACCAGCATTTTCAGACGATCGCTGAGGTTTTTCAGCACATCACGGTCGGTCGAAGAGACAGTTTTTTCCGGAATACGGGCAATACGAGCAACAACACTCTCAATGTCGCTGACGTTGACGGTTTTCTTGCGTTTGCTCACCGGCATCAACCGGCTGCGAGCACCCGCTTCATCAATGACGTCAATAGCTTTGTCTGGCAAGTGACGGTCATTAATATACTTAACCGACAGCTCAACCGCTGCGCGTACCGCTTTCGCGGTATAGCGCACGTCATGGTGTGCTTCGTATTTAGTTTTCAGACCGTTGATGATCTGCACGGTCTCTTCGACAGAAGGCTCAGTGATATCAATTTTCTGGAAGCGACGCGCCAGAGCACGGTCTTTTTCGAAAATATTGCTGAATTCCTGATAGGTCGTAGAACCGATCACCCGAATTTTACCACTGGAAAGCAGCGGTTTGATCAGATTTGCCGCATCAACTTGCCCACCCGACGCCGCACCTGCACCGATGATGGTATGGATCTCATCAATAAACAGAATGCTGTTCTTGTCTTGCTCGAGTTGTTTAAGCAGCGATTTGAAACGTTTTTCGAAATCGCCACGGTATTTAGTTCCAGCCAGCAGTGAACCGATATCCAGAGAATAGAGGGTGCAGTCGGCAATCACTTCCGGCACATCGCCCTGCTCGATTCTCCATGCCAGACCTTCGGCAATGGCGGTTTTACCCACACCGGACTCGCCCACCAGCAGCGGGTTATTTTTTCGACGGCGGCAAAGTACCTGGATAGCACGCTCAAGCTCTTTGTCACGGCCAATCAGCGGGTCGATCCCTCCCACACGCGCCAACTGGTTAAGATTAGTGGTGAAGTTCTCCATACGATCTTCCCCCGCCGACTGCTCTTCGTTAACTGGGTTTTCTGCATTGTTTGGCGTCTGGCCCGGTTCGTCTTTACGCGTACCGTGAGAGATAAAGTTCACCACATCGAGGCGGCTGACGTCATGTTTGCGCAGCAGATACGCGGCCTGGGATTCCTGCTCGCTGAAAATCGCGACCAGAACGTTTGCGCCAGACACTTCACTACGGCCGGAAGACTGCACGTGGAATACCGCACGTTGCAGAACACGCTGGAAACTCAGCGTAGGCTGGGTATCGCGCTCTTCTTCACTGGCAGGTAAGGTGGGCGTGGTTTGTTCGATGAACGCTTCCAGTTCCTGGCGTAATGCCACCAGGTCAACGGTACAAGCTTCAAGCGCTTCACGGGCTGCGGGATTGCTAAGCAACGCCAGCAGCAGGTGCTCCACGGTCATAAACTCATGCCGGTGCTCACGGGCTCTTGCGAAAGCCATGTTGAGACTGAGTTCAAGTTCTTGATTGAGCATAGGCACCTCCCAAATAGATTGCCTTAATCAGGCTTTTTCCAGCGTACACAGCAACGGATGCTCGTTCTCCCTGGCATACTCATTCACATGTGCGACTTTGGTTTCAGCGACTTCGGCAGTGTAAACACCGCAGATAGCTTTGCCTTTATAGTGCACCTGGAGCATCAGTTGCGTTGCACGTTCAATATCATAAGAAAAGAACTTTTGGAGAACGTCAATCACAAATTCCATTGGAGTGTAATCGTCGTTGTTTAATATAACTTTATACATAGATGGCGGTTTTACCTCATCCTTTAGCTTATCCGCCGCTAAATGTTCGAAATTCAGCCAATCTTGATTCTTACCCATTGCCTGTCCATCACCCTCTGAAGATCAGTTCTGACTTAAAAGACCCTGACACCGCGGCGCTTTGTCTTCAGTCATGACGTTTAACATTCATTTTACCATCTCTTACGCCATCCTGCCGCAGCACATAAACCTCTCATTGCTATCGGTTCTTTGCTATCAATAAGAACGTTGAAATAATGACCAAATTATTTCAATAGCGTTACCTGCTTCAAAGTTTGGTTATCTGCCCGGAGCCGACAAATGCCGTTCCCTTGACGTCCGGATCAATTCCACTAGAGTGTAATTTCGTGCGCTGAAAACCTTTCAGAATCGCCTGCATTCAGCGGCGTACGGGCATTCGTGCTCACTTACTGGCTTAATCTCTTCAACTCACCACACTGTCATGAGAGGGAAGTAGAAGCATGGAGACGGGTACTGTTAAATGGTTCAATAATGCTAAGGGCTTTGGCTTCATTTGCCCCGTAAATGGCGGTGAAGATATCTTTGCTCACTACTCCACGATCCAGATGGAGGGCTATCGCACCCTCAAAGCCGGACAGCAAGTCAGCTTCGATGTTCATGAAGGGCCAAAAGGAAATCATGCCAGCCTCATCATTCCGGTGGAAAGTGAAGCAGTCGCCGAATCGGCTGCATAACGCGTATTGTCATACCCTCTTGCTACAGTTTCTTTTCCAAATGCCGGTCTAACATTGACTGGCATTTTTATTTATGGGGGAGAAACCACCGGGCTTCAAGTGCCGGGACCGAAAAAGGCATTTATTTGTCAGCTCAGACAGCCTCGAAATGGCGTATGCCGTCGCAGTGATTTACATTTTGTAATATCAAGTAAACAGAATCCAAACAGTTGTAAAACTTTCCTCCTCGCCAAATCGCCGTTGTAATTCGGTTTATTCAGCACCTGTTCAAATAGTCCTATTCGGCCCGCAGGCCCATGATGAACAGGTACCGTGCAATGACAACTCTCATTTATCCTATCGCAAGCGACAATAAACGCTCTGGTTTACAGCTGCTGTCTGCGTTGATTTCCCATCAATCTGTGCCAAGTAAAACATGGAACCGCACAAGCTATCGGCTAAAATTTTTGCTGCGCACGTTGTGGTCGCCGCGTACAACACTGACCTTGCTGAACTATCTGGCCCAGCATCCGCAGCGTGATGAGATCCTGCAAGCCATGCCTACTCTGCCCTGCAAGCTGCACCGTGTTTATCAGGCGGTGAACATTAACCGTGAGACGGCGCTGAACAACATCATTGCCCATTACGATCATCTTTCCTCGCATGTCCCACCCGCGATTAACCATGCACTGCTGAGTGCCAAACCGCTGAACATTGCGACACTGGAAGGCAAAGAGGGACAGCGTTTTGCGCTTCAGCTCAATGCTGTATCCCACTATGACAAAGAGGGTGAAGCTTCTTTAATGTTCACCAATGAATCCGGTGAGTCTGTTGCCACCGTGACGTTCTCATTGATTAATTATCATGGGCAACCAACGCTGTTTATCGGTGCAATTCAGGGGCCGAAAGCACATGTTGAACACGCTGAAATCCAGAAAGCCACCAAGGCTTGCCACGGTTTATTCCCGAAAAGACTGGTAATGGAAGCAGTGATGCTGGTTGCTGAACTGACCGGGATGACGCAAATTGTGGCAGTCAGTAACCGCACGCATGTCTATGAACATCCGCGCTATAAAAAGCGTAAGGGCATGGTTTTTGCCGATTACGACGGCTTCTGGGAGACCCTGCAAGGCACATTACGTGAGGACGGCTACTTCCACCTGCCGCGCCAGATCCCACACCGCCCGCTGGAAGAAATTGCCAGTAAGCGACGCTCTGAGTACCGCCGTCGCTATCAGTTACTTGATGAGCTGGAAGCACAAATCCGTCAGGTCTTTTCGCAAGGCTCGGTGGAACAGCGCCGCTCCAGCGCCGCCTAGTCAGCCCGTCCGCGTGCCAGCCATGCCACGCGGGAGAACATCTGTCTGAGCAGCGGTGGCACAGAGCTGACACCGCGCTGCGAAGCCGCAAGAGCAACATCAATCGCCAGATCAGGTTTAGACGTTCGGTGGATCGCCTTGTCGATGATCCTGCGCGGCGACATCGGTACATTTTCCGGCAGCGCCGCGTGGCGGCGGTATACGTCTTCAAAGCCTCCCCGATAAAGAAAGTGTTCGATATCCTGTGAAGGCAACGCCGTCAGGCGATAGCGCAACGTATCGTCATGGGTTTCGACATTGCTGATCACCGTCGCGGCATATTTCTTGCCTGCATCGTCACCGTCCACCAGCACATGCCACTCGATCCCCATTTGTCTCGCAAAGCGTAACAAAGGCTTCAGCCCCGACTGCGCAAACTCAATGACTTTGATCCCTTCCGATTCGAAATGGTAACCACACTGGCGCGCCAGCTGATTGAGCAACCACACTTCGGTCTCTCCCTCTACCAGCAGCCAGCAGCGGGCAAAAAGTGATGAGGGACGGTTAAAACGGATATGGAAAGCAATACGGCGGCTATCTTCTGCACTCATGCCCTGCGGCCCAATGCTGTACGCCGCCACTCGCCCCGATTCACGCACCAACCGACAAATTTGCTCGACCGGTACCAGCGAAAGCAGTTCGCCGGAATTAGTGGTCGTGATGCGTTGCAAAGGAAGCTGGTCGAGCAACCCCCAGGCCACAGACAGCATGATCGGGTGCAGGCGGGTTTCCGGGTCTTCTATTAATAGCAGCGGGCGGGCGTCAGGGTGTAACAGCACCGAGCCTTTTGCCTGCAATAAGGTAGAAAACATCCCCAGCAGCATCACCCGCATACTGCGGCTGTTAGGTTCGGCGATCATTCGGTTGATATTACCCAGCGAACGCCATGCCCGGCGGCTTTCTGCCCTGCCGTGACGTTTCTGCTGCCAGGAGACGCTATTGGTGGTGCCCTGCTCAGCGAAATAGTGTTCGAGCAATTGCTGCATGGCTGCCAGCCCGCTGCGCAGTTCGCTGTTGGTCAAATTCTGTGGGTTATGGATCAGGCCGCGCGTCAACTCATCCAGTTCGCGGGCCATCTGCTCGTTGTTTTTTGCCAGCCGCGGCGCCAGCGTGTCGCTGCGTAAACGGCGGATAAAACGCGCATCGCGCAGACGTAACACCGGATTAAGCGTGATCAATGCCTGCGCCAACGGATCGATAGTTTGCAGATTCAGTGCCTGCCCGTTAGCAGACAGAAAACTGCGCAACGTCAGTACACTGCCGTCATCGTCCAGCTCACCCTCAAGCCGGTAGTAGATCCGCGTCAGTCGGTCGGGACACTTGACCCACAACGGAGAGAGCGGATTAAACCGGGGCGACGTGTGGTGCCCGGCCTGATTTTCGCAGAAGGTAAAGACAACATGCAGATATTTGGTTTTCTCCTGCTGCTCACCCGCAGGGAAATAGAAATCTTCCTCTTTAAAGCAGTAAAGCTCTGGCTGTGGAGAAAGCAGCAGCGTCAGAGCGTCCAGCAGACTGGATTTACCCCAGGCATTTTCCCCTATCAGCACCGTATTAGTGGTTACCGACGACACGCTCTCGTCATTAATTGGCCCGGTGATCGACGCGCCGCGCCGCGTGGGTTGTGTCAGCGTCAGTGAAAGCCGGTTAAGGCCGCGAAATCCTGCAATGTCGATATGTTCCAGATACATCAGCGTGTTCCCCTTTGCGGCCACCTGTTAGAAGCATGGCGTTAAAAACGCATTCCGGTCAAGCACTCTGGCCATAGCCTGCGTGTTTAAGCGGCTTTACAGTTCAGTAACTTTTGGTTAGCGTGTTGGCCGACTATTCGGGATTCATATCACACACGGACTCACTCCATGTATTCAGGTTTGTTGATCATTCTTTTGCCGCTGATCTTCGGCTATCTCATTCCGATTAAAAAGGGCGTACTTCTTTATCTTATCAACCGGTTACTGAGCTGGATGGTGTACGTGATCCTGTTCATTATGGGTATCAGCCTCGCATTTCTCGATAACCTCAGCACCAACTTAGTGCTGATATTTAAATATGCCAGCGCTTTCTTTCTGTGCATTTTTATCGTTAATGTGGTGGCTTTATGGTTGCTCGAACGCCGCAAACCATGGAAAACCACACACAAGCAGGAATCCCTGCCGTCACGCCTGAACATGGCGCTGGACTCGCTGAAGCTGTGCGGCGTGGTGATCGCCGGTTTTCTGCTCGGCCTGACCCAGTGGCACTGGCTGACATTCGCTTCGCAAGCGAGCGAGGCGGCGCTCATTTTCCTGCTGGTGCTAGTCGGCGTGCAGTTGCGAAACAGCAGCATGACACTGCGCCAAATCATCCTTAACCGTCGCGGAATGCTGGTCGCGGCGGTGGTCGCAGTGAGCTCACTGGCCGGTGGTGCACTGGCGGCCGTGATGCTTGGTTTGCCGCTCAATACCGGTCTGGCTATTGCCTCCGGCTACGGCTGGTACTCCCTTTCCGGTATTGTGCTGACGGACGCCTTCGGGCCGGTGATCGGCAGCGCCGCCTTCTTTAACGATTTGGCCCGTGAACTGGTCGCCATCATGTTGATCCCGACATTAGTACGCACCAGCCGTTCTTCGGCACTTGGCCTGTGCGGAGCAACGTCCATGGATTTCACCCTGCCGGTCCTCCAGCGCAGCGGCGGTCTGGACATGGTGCCGCCAGCGGTGGTGCACGGCTTCCTGCTGAGCCTGTTGGCCCCTGTGTTGATGGCTTTTTTCTCGGCCTGATCTTCCCCCACCGCCGGTCTGCGGACCGGCGGTTTCGTTCCTGCCAAAACTTGCGTTAAATCAACTCTCCCGCACATAAAACAAAAAGCGCTTCAATTCCTGCCCGGTCAGTTCTAGGCTTATTTTAAAACACGCATTTAAAATGCAACTTATAAAAGGAACTGATGATGTTTTGTGTGCAATGTGAACAAACAGTCCGTACCCCGACGGCCAACGGCTGCGCGTATGCGCAGGGGATGTGTGGTAAAACGGCAGAAACCTCAGACCTCCAGGACCTGCTGGTGGCCGTGTTACAAGGCCTGTCGGCCTGGGCATTGACTGCCCGTGGTTATGACATTATCGATGCCGACATCGATGCCTTCGCACCACGCGCCTTCTTCTCTACTCTGACTAACGTGAATTTCGACTCAGAGCGCATTGTAGAGTATGCCCGCGAAGCCATTGCGCACCGTGAATCCCTGGCAGTACGCTGCCGCCTGATGGACCCCGCCATCACAGTCGATCACCCGCTGGCGCAGCTGACTCTGGCGGGTGAAACGCTCGCTGAATTACAAATTCAGGCGCAGCAGTTTGCGCTTAACAACGATAAAGCCGCGGTGGGTGATGATATCCACGGCCTGCGCCTGCTCTGCCTGTATGGTCTGAAAGGGGCAGCGGCCTATATGGAACACGCGCATGTTCTCGGCCAGTCCGATGCCAATATCTATGCGGATTACCATCGCCTGATGGCGTGGCTCGGTACTCAGCCTGCCGACATGAATACCCTGCTCGAAAACGCCATGGGCATCGGCAAGATGAATTTCCACGTGATGGCCATTCTGGATAAAGGCGAAACTGATGCTTACGGCCACCCGGTGCCGACAGTGGTTAACGTGCGCCCGCGCGCAGGCAAAGCGATCCTTATCTCCGGCCATGATCTGAAAGATCTGCAAATGCTGCTCGAACAAACCGCTGGCCTCGGCATCAATATATATACCCACGGGGAAATGCTGCCCGCCCACGGTTATCCGTTACTGAAGAAATACCCGCATCTGGCCGGTAACTACGGCAGCGGCTGGCAGAATCAACAGATTGAATTCGCCAAATTCCCCGGCCCGGTGGTGATGACCTCCAACTGCATTATTGATCCTAACGTCGGCAACTACGGCGATCGTATCTGGACCCGCAGCATCGTCGGCTGGCCGGGCGTAGCGCATCTTGAAGGGGAAGATTTCGCACCGGTGATCGCGCAGGCGCTGGCGCAACCGGGCTTCCCGTACAATGAAATAGAGCAGGAAATCACCGTCGGATTTGGCCGAGAAACCCTGCTGGGCGCCGCCGATACGGTGATTGATCTGGTGGCAACCAAACAGCTGCGCCACATCTTCCTGATTGGCGGCTGCGACGGTAGCCGTGGCGAACGCAGTTACTTCACCGATCTCGCCCGTGCCGTGCCTGAAGATTGCTTAATCATGACGCTGGCCTGTGGTAAATACCGCTTCAACAAGCTCGACTTCGGCACTCTCGGCCCGCTGCCGCGCCTGCTGGACGTCGGCCAATGCAACGACGCCTATTCCGCCATCATGCTGGCGGTCAATCTGGCGGAGAAACTCGGCTGCGGCGTTAACGATCTGCCGTTGAGCTTGGTGCTGTCATGGTTCGAGCAAAAAGCCATCGTTATTCTGCTTACGCTACTCTCGCTCGGCGTGAAAAATATCGCCACCGGCCCGACGGCTCCGGCTTTCCTGACGGACAATCTGCTGGCTGTGCTGAATGAAAAATTTGGCCTGCGGGCCATCAGCTCAGTTGAGCAGGATTTGCAAATGATGCTGCCGGAGTAATACCTGATGAATTTTCCGTTATTTGCCGATCAACCCACGTTGCTGTGTCAGAACCGAATGCAGGTTCATGACATACGCCGCGAAACACCGGATGTCTGGACGCTGTCCCTGTTTAGCCACGTATATTACCCGTACCAACCCGGCCAGTTTGCTCTGGTCAACACCGGCCACAGCGGGGATGTGCAACGCGCCTATACACTCTCCTCAACCGCAGGCGTCAGCCGTTTTATCACCCTGACCGTGCGCCAGATTGATAACGGTGCGGGCTCCGGCTGGCTGACGCAGCAGGTAAAACCGGGCGATTATTTGTGGCTCAGTGATGCACAAGGTGAATTCACCTGCATTACTGAACAACCGTTATTGTTGCTGGCCGCAGGCTGCGGCGTGACCCCGGTGATGTCGATAGCCCGCGATGTGCTGGTTCATTCCCCCTCGCAAAGCGTGCAGGTGTTTTACAGCGTACGCACGCCGCAAGACGTCATTTTTGCTGCCGAATGGCAACAGCTGGCAGCGCAATATCCACAACTTCACCTGACCATTCTGGCCGAAAAGGATGCCGGATCCGGCCAGATCGCGGGGCGTTTGAATCAGGATATTCTGCAAACGCAGGTTCCCGATATTCGTTCGCGTCAGGTGATGATTTGCGGGCCCGCACCCTACATGCAACTGGCTGAAAGCTGGGTACTGGCGCTCGGCGTGACGGCGGATCATATCGTCAAAGAACAGTTTCAGCCGGTGACTGCGCCGGTGTCCGGCGAACATCACCTCACCCTGACCCGCCTGACGCCGCTGAAAAACTACCGCGTACCGGTCGGCACGACGCTGCTCGCGGCCATGGAGCAGCATGACATCCCAGTGACAGCGGCCTGTCGTGCGGGCGTCTGTGGCAGTTGTAAGACCCGTATTCTTTCCGGCGAATATCAGACCACCAGCCAGATGACGCTGACCACAGAAGAGATCGCACAGGGCTACGTTCTGGCCTGTAGCTGCCAGCTACAGGGCGACCTCACGCTGGCTTAACCCCCCGCTTAGCCCGCTGCCCGTTCATGACTTTTTACAGTCAGGGCGGGCAATTTTACAAATCTACAGCTCCCTCCTGCCCCGACTTAGGTATGGTTTAGACCTGAGCATTCATCGCCGTGATCATTGAACTATGATTAACGCAGTTATTTTTTGAATACACGGAAAGGATCTAAAAATGAAACAGAGCGTAGCGTCATTACTGGCAAAAACTCTTGAGCAGGCGGGCGTAAAAAGGATTTGGGGCGTCACCGGCGACTCACTCAACGGGCTGAGCGACAGCCTGAACAAAATGGGCACCATCGAATGGATGGGCACCCGTCACGAAGAAGTCGCCGCGTTTGCCGCCGGTGCCGAAGCCCAACTGACCGGTGAACTGGCGGTATGCGCTGGTTCCTGCGGTCCGGGTAACCTGCACCTCATCAACGGCCTTTATGACTGCCACCGCAACCACGTTCCCGTCGTCGCCATCGCCGCGCATATTCCCTCCAGCGAAATCGGCACCGGTTATTTTCAGGAAACCCATCCGACCGAACTGTTCCGCGAGTGCAGCCACTATTGCGAAATGATCACTAATCCTGAGCAACTGCCGCAGGTGCTGGGTATTGCCATGCGCAAGGCGATTCTTAACCGTGGCGTCTCGGTGATTGTGCTACCGGGTGACGTCGCGCTGAAACCGGCGCCGGAAGAGGCCACCGCCAAATGGTATCCACCGCAGTTGCCAGTGGTGCAGCCGAATCCTTCCGAGATGGAAAAACTGGCCGCCGCGCTCAATGGCGCGAAAAATATTACGCTGATGTGCGGCAGCGGCTGTGCCGGTGCACATGACGAAGTGGTGAAACTGGCCGAAATCCTCAAAGCGCCGGTGGTGCACGCGCTGCGTGGCAAAGAGCATATCGAATGGGACAATCCTTACAACGTAGGGATGACGGGCCTGATTGGTTTCTCTTCCGGTTTCCACGCCATGATGAATGCCGATACGCTGATACTGCTCGGCACTCAGTTCCCTTATCGCGCTTTCTACCCGACCGATGCCAACATCATTCAGATTGATATCAACCCGGGCAGCATCGGCGCACATTGCCAGGTGGATATGGCGCTGGTCGGGGATATCAAGTCCACCCTGACCGACCTGCTGCCTAAGTTGCAGGAGAAAGCCGATCGCAAATTCCTCGACAAAGCGCTGAAGCATTACGCCGAGACGCGTAAAGATCTCGACGGCCTGGCGACACTCAACGACAAGCAAGCGATCCACCCACAGTATCTGGCCCAACAAATCAGCCGTTTTGCCGCCGCCGATGCCGTATTCACCTGCGACGTCGGCACCCCGACCGTCTGGGCCTGCCGCTACCTGCAAATGAACGGCAAACGTCGCCTGATTGGTTCGTTCAACCACGGTTCGATGGCCAATGCCATGCCGCAGGCGCTGGGCGCACAGGCCATAGACCGCAACCGTCAGGTGGTGGCGATGTGCGGTGATGGCGGATTTACCATGTTGATGGGGGATTTCCTGACGCTGGCGCAGCAAAAGCTGCCGGTGAAAATCATCATTTTCAACAACAGCGTGCTGGGTTTTGTAGCGATGGAAATGAAAGCCGGTGGTTATCTGACCGACGGCACCGAGCTGAAAAACCCAAACTTTGCCGCCATGGCAGAAGCTGCCGGTATTAAAGGGATCCGCGTAGAGAAAGCGTCCGACGTGGATGCCGCCTTGCAGGATGCTTTCGCCTACGAAGGCCCGGTACTGGTGGATGTCGTGACCGCCACCGACGAACTGGCGATGCCCCCGCAAATCAAATTTGAGCAGGCCAAGGGCTTCAGCCTCTATATGTTACGTGCGGTCATTAACGGCCGTGGCGACGAAGTAGTGGAACTGGCAAAAACCAACTGGCTGCGATAAGCCCGCTGGCGCTATAGTGATGAAAGCAGGGCAGCGCCCTGCTTTTTACTTTCCCCCTTCCCTTCCACGATGCATGAGGAAAATAACGTTGATCGATTTACGCAGTGATACCGTAACACGCCCGGGTGAAGCCATGCGTCAGGCCATGGCCAGCGCAGAAGTGGGGGATGATGTGTACGGCGATGATCCGACCGTCAATGCTTTGCAGGAGATGGCCGCGAAACTGACCGGTAAAGAAGCCGCGCTGTTTCTTCCTACTGGCACCCAGGCCAATCTCGTGGCGCTACTGACCCACTGTCAGCGCGGCGAAGAGTATATTGTCGGCCAGAAAGCCCACAACTATATGTATGAGGCTGGCGGTGCCGCCGTGCTCGGCAGCATTCAGCCGCAGCCACTGGATATGGAGGCCGACGGGTCAATCGCGCTGGATAAAGTCGCTGCGGCCATCAAACCTGATGACATTCACTTTGCCCGCACCCGCCTGCTGAGTCTGGAAAATACCCACAGCGGTAAAGTGCTGCCACTGGATTACCTGCAAAGAGCCTTCGCCTTCACGCGGGAAAAAGGGCTGGCGCTGCACATTGACGGCGCACGCATCATGAATGCTGCGGTGTCGCTGAATGTTCCCCTGAGTGAAATCACCCAATATTGCGACACCCTGACCATCTGCCTGTCCAAAGGGTTGGGAACGCCAGTCGGCTCGCTGCTATGTGGCAGCAAAGAGTATATTCACCGCGCTAATCGTTGGCGAAAAATGACCGGAGGCGGTTGGCGTCAGGCCGGCATTCTGGCGGCAGCAGGTATTTATGCGCTGGAGAACAACGTCGCACGCCTGCAGGAAGACCACGATAATGCTCGCTGGCTGGAACAACAGCTACGCGATATCGGGGTAGACATCGCCGAACCTGGCGCACAGACCAACATTTTATACATCCGGCAGAGTGCCGATCTGGCCGCAAAAATGGGCCCGTGGATGCGCGAACGCGGCGTGCTGATCAGTGCAGGTCCGCTGACCCGCGTTATTACTCATATCGACATTAGCCGCACTGACTTGCAAAAAGTAGTGTCGTTGTGGCGGGACTTCCTGCAACATCACGCCTGATAAGATTTCCGGCGGCAGTATTCAGGCGCAAAACGCACCCGTATATGCCGCTGGTCTTCACCTCTTTTCCCTACAATGAGCAAAATGGATGATGCCTGCTTCAAGAATTAACGGACGGGTAGTGGTGCTCGGTGCCAGCGGTTATGTTGGCCAACACCTGACGTCACATTTAAGCCAACAGGGCTTCCAGGTTACCGCTGCGGCCCGACGCCTCGACTGGCTGCAACAGCAAAAGTGGCCGAATGTACGCTGCTGTTTTGCTGACGTTTATCAGAGTAAAAGCCTGAAAGAAGCCTTCGAAGGGGCCGACGTGCTGGTCTATCTGGTTCACGCCATGGCCGAAGAAGACGACCTGCTGGAAAAAGAGCGGCAGGCGGCGCAAAACACCCTGCTGGCGCTGAAAAATTCCACCATCAAACACATCGTTTATCTCGGGTCGATGCAGCCACAGGATAGCCATTCGGCTCATCTTCAGGCGCGTAAACTGACCGGGGATTTATTACGCATGGGCGATATTCCCGTCACCGAACTGCGTGCTGGGATTGTCATTGGTGCCGGTTCTGCCGCGTTCGAAGTGATGCGCGACATGGTGTACAACCTCGCAATATTGACCCCTCCGCGCTGGGTACGCTCTAAATCATCGCCACTGGCGCTGGAAAACCTGCTGAACTATCTCAGCGGACTTATCACCGCACCTGCCGATACACATCGACAGTTTGATGCGGCCGGGCCGGAGTACATTAGCTATCAGACGCTGTTTGAACGCTTTATCGCCATCAGCGGTAAACGCCGCTGGTTGATTCCGATCCCGCTGCCTACCTCCATGATCTCCACCTATTTCATCAGTATGATCACGTCGGTTCCCACGCCGCTGGCCAAAGCGTTGATTCAGGGGCTGAATCATGATTTACCGGCTGACAGTGCGGCATTGCAGGCATTAATTCCTCAGGAACTGATCCCGGTGGATGACGCTATCCGGCAAACATTGGCAAAAGAGGAGCAGCAGATCCTCGACTCAACCGACTGGCATTATGACGCCGATGCCCGCGCACGCTGGCGGCCGGGTTATGGTTATTATCCGAAGCAGGCCGGTTTTACCCTTGAAACCTCTGCGTCAAAAGCAGCATTGTGGCAAGTCGTCCAGCAGCTTGGCGGCAAAGAGGGCTATTTTTACGCCAACGCGCTGTGGAAGCTGCGTGCACGAATCGACGATGTGATCGGCGGACGCGTGGTCTATGGCCGCCCTGAGCGCGATCAACTGAAAGTCGGCGATAAAATTGACGGCTGGAAAGTGATAGGGCTGAAACCGCAGCGCGAACTGTCCCTGCTGTTTGGCATGAAAGCACCGGGCCTCGGCCGGCTGACGTTCACCATTACCGACCACGGTGAAAGCCGCAGCATCGATGTCCGCGCCTGGTGGCATCCGGCGGGTTTCAGCGGTTTGCTATACTGGTTCAGCATGATGCCCGCGCATCAGTTTATTTTCCGCGGTATGGCGAAACGCATCGCCAGTCTGGCGCGGCAAAAAGATCGTTGTGGCCGCTGACGGCGGCTTATTCCACGCGCAGTCGCACAGTTTCAGACAAACAGACATCGCTTACCCATTGCAACCCGCACAATTTCACGAAAGAATGGCACCCTTCTTGCTGAGGGGTGTCAGACTGCTCTGATACACACTGAGATTTTCTTTGGAATTGACGAGTTTATGAAGGTATTGGTCACCGGTGCCAGCAGCGGTTTAGGCCGCAACGCGGTGGAATTTCTGCGCACTAAGGGCATAAAAGTCAGGGCGACGGGCCGCAATGCCGCCATGGGTTCGCTGTTGCAGAAAATGGGCGCTGAATTCATTCATGCCGATCTCACCACGCTGGTTTCTGCTCAGGCAAAAGCCCTGCTGGCCGATGTCGATACCGTGTGGCACTGCTCGGGGATGATTGCTCCCTGGGGCAGTGAACAGGATTTCGAACTGGCGAACGTACGCGCCACCCGCCGACTCGGTGAATGGGCCACGGCTTATGGCGTCGGCAGCTTCGTGCACATGTCTTCGCCCGCGGTTTATTTCGATTTCCACCATCATCGCAATATCAAAGAAGATTTCCGGCCGAACCGTTATGCCAACTCCTTTGCCCGCAGCAAAGCAGCGGCCGAACAGGTGATCGCCACGCTGGCGCTGTCAAATCCGCAAACCCATTTCACTATTTTACGCCCGCAGGGTGTATTCGGTCCGCACGATAACGTGTTGTTGCCGCGTCTGTTACAGATGCTGAAATATGGTGGAACGCTGATGCTGCCCCGCGGTGGCGAGGCGCTGGTGGACATGACTTACGTGGAAAACGTGGTACATGCCATGTGGCTGGCGTCAGAAGCGCAGACCACGGAATCCGGTCGGGCGTTTAATATCACCAACCAGCAGCCGCGCCCCCTGCGCACGCTGGTGCAGCATCTGATGGACGCACTGGAGATGAAGTACCGCATCCGTTCGGTGCCATACCCGCTGCTGGACATGATGGCGCGCGGCATGGAGAAGTTCAGTAAAAGCTCGCAAAAAGAGCCCGTGCTAACGCACTACAGCGTCGCCAAACTCAACTTTGATTTAACGCTTGATACCCAACGCGCGCAAGATGAACTGGGCTATCGCCCGCTGGTGTCACTCGATCAGGGCATCATCCGCACCGCCAACTGGCTGCGTGACCACGGACGCCTGCAAGGTTTGCACGGCGTTGGGCCTCGCCGCGACTGACACCTTTCTCAATTCTTATCGGGATACTGTGCTAACAGCGCGCTGATAATCGCATCGCTTTCAGCATCTGCAATACCCCGATAATCTTCCGGTCTGAAGTGCATCTGGAACGCCGTAATCACGCGGCGCTGCTGTTTTTCCGTCATGTTGTCAGTGAGCGGATAACCGTATTTGGCCAGTTTCTCCAGCAACGATTGTGTATCCACAGGTTGATGCGGGTCGCGTCCCGCGAGAATCGCCTGTACCTGATGTGCGTCCGGCCATGCGCCAATCCCCCGCTTCGCCAATTCTTGCCACGGGAAAAGCGGCCCTGGATCGTCTTTACGCTGCGGGGCAATATCGCTGTGGCCGACCACATTGCGCGGTTCAATCTGATAGCGGGTAACAATTTGCTCACTCAGCGACGCCAGCAGGTCGATTTGCGCAGGCGGGTACGGATAGAATTTTTTACCCAGTAAATGCGCGCTGTAACCTCTGTTTTCCAGCTCGATACCCACCGATGTGTCATTAATATTCGTTCGCCCGCGCCAGCCGCTGGCCCCCGCGTGCCAGGCGCGCAATGATTCCGGCACCAGCTGCCACGCCACCGGTTTGCCCTCTTCCACTGGCGGGCGCGCCGGGATCAAATAATGCGCGCTGACGTGCTCATCAGTAAGCGTGTTTAATGCGTTGTGGAAATCTTCAGCAGTGTAGTGAATAACCAAAAAGCGTATGCGCTGATCCGCGCCCTGCGCCTGTCGTTCCTTTTCCAGCCGGTAAGGCAGATGTTGATCCACTGGCGGCGTCGATGACTGACAGCCTGCCAGCAATAATGCGGTAATTAACGCCCCCACGGGCAGCAGGAAGCGTCTCATGGGCAACTAATGATGGTTGAATTTTGCATAAGTATTCCTTATTAATTTCCGTCCGTTTGCTCCGTGCAGTTCAGTGCTGAATGCCCGTGAGTATAGCGCAAGCCAATCCGGCTGATTTCACACCGCACCATGCAGCAATTGAAATCGGTTTTATACTGTATGATAAAGAAAGTCATGGTGAAAACGTTCAATCTTTCAGTAAGGAATACGATGAAATATAAAACACTTGCCGCCGCGATCCCCCTGGTGCTAACCCTGAGCGCCTGTACCACGGTTGAGCCTGCATTTAAGGACATTGGCACGCGCACCGCGCCATGCGCTGACGGCGGCCCGGACACCGTGGCGCAAAAATTTTATGACCTGCGCATTCAAAAAGGCGGCTCGGGCCTGCCCAACAGCAGCCAGTTGGCCGAGTACCGCCCTTACCTGAGCACCGGTTTGTATAACGAGCTATTAAAAGCGCAGTCGGAACGTAAAGTGGATATCGCCGCAACCCCAAATGAGAAACCGGGTGCCACCGATGGCGACGTTTTCTCCAGCCTGTTCGATGGTCCGACGTCAGCCTCCGTAGACAGTGCATCCACCATTCCAAACACCGATGCGCGTAACATTCCTCTGCGCGTCACAATGTCGCACCAGAAAGGCAACAGCGCGAAATCCACCTGGAAAGATGAAGTGCTGATGGTGCGCGAAGGCCATTGCTGGGCCGTCGACGACGTGCGTTACATGGCAAATCTCGACTTCGCCTCCAGCGGTTCACTGCGCCAGGTACTGGAAAATCAGTAATTCTGCACATCGCAGTCAGGCCCGCGTGATCCGGGCCTGAGTTTTTATCTGTTAACCATTGCGCAACAATATCTTGTGCTACTCTTTTGAGGTTCCACACCTCACTCATAAATTTTAACCCGCGATCGTTGCATAACTATGCTACGGAAGTTACCATCTGCGGCATCAATGGCTATTCACTATTTGCGCATGAGTATTCAACTAAACAGCATTAACTGCTTCTACGGCGTGCATCAGGCGCTGTTCGACATTCAGCTCGACTGCCCGGCCGGAGAAACACTCGTGTTACTCGGGCCTAGCGGTGCGGGAAAAAGTTCTCTTCTGCGAGTCTTAAACCTGCTGGAAATGCCGCGTTCAGGCACCTTGCAGATAGCCGGGAACACTTTCGATTTCACCAAAAAACCAGACGAAAAAGCGGTGCGTGAACTACGCCAAAACGTCGGCATGGTGTTTCAGCAATACAATTTATGGCCGCACCGCACGGTGCTCGATAACTTACTGGAAGCCCCGATACGCGTACTGGGTCTGAGTAAAGATGTCGCCATGAAACGCGCTGAAAAACTGCTGACCCGTCTGCGTCTGACCGACTATGCCAGCCGGTTCCCACTGCACCTTTCCGGTGGTCAACAGCAACGCGTGGCAATTGCCCGTGCGCTGATGATGGAACCTCAGGTATTGCTGTTCGATGAACCCACCGCCGCATTGGATCCGGAAATTACCGCTCAGATCGTCAGTATTATTCGCGAACTGGCCGGTACCGGCATCACGCAGGTTATCGTGACCCACGAAGTCGAAGTGGCGCGTAAAACCGCCAGCCGCGTGGTGTACATGGAAAACGGTCGCATCATTGAACAGGGCGATGCCTCCTGCTTTACCCAGCCGCAAACCAAAGAGTTTGCCAGCTATCTGTCACATTGATCTCATTGATGGTTACTACGGAGTTTGCGATGAAAAAATTATTAATTGCTGCTGTTCTGGCAAGCGTCACTTTATCCGCCAGCGCGGCTGAAACTATCCGTTTCGCTATGGAAGCTTCTTATCCTCCGTTCGAATTCGTGGATACCAGCAATAAGATTCAGGGCTTCGACGTGGATCTGGCTAACGCGATGTGTAAAGAGATGCAGGCAGACTGTACCTTTACCAACCAGGCATTTGACAGCCTGATCCCAAGCCTGAAATTCCGCCGTTTTGACGCGGTGATCTCCGGTATGGACATCACGGCTGATCGTGAGAAGCAGGTTTCCTTCACCAATGCTTACTACGATAACTCCGCCATTTTCATCGCAGAGAAAGGCAAGTTTGCTGACCTCGCGGCCCTGAAAGGCAAGCGCGTGGGGATGCAGAACGGTTCTACTCACCAGAAATTCCTGATGGAAAAACATCCGGAAATTACTGCCGTGCCTTATGACAGCTATCAGAACGCCGTACTGGATCTGAAAAATGGCCGTCTTGATGCCGTTTTCGGTGACACCGCCGTAGTGAACGAGTGGCTGAAGCAGAACCCTAATCTTGCTGCCGTAGGCGACAAAATTACGGACAAAACTTACTTCGGTACCGGTCTGGGTATCGCAGTGCGCCAAAACAATACCGAACTGTTGACTAAAATGAATGCAGCCCTGGCGAAAGTGAAGCAAGACGGCACTTACCAGACCCTGTATTCAAAATGGTTCCAGCAATAAGTTTTGCTATCAATGAATGAATTCCAACCTTTAGCCAGCGCCGCCGGGATGACCGTCGGCCTTGCCCTCTGTGCGCTAATCCTCGGCCTGTTTCTGGCGATGATTTTTGCCGTCTGGGAATCAGCGCCGTGGAAGCCCGTCAGCTGGCTCGGTACCGCGTGGGTCACTGTCCTGCGCGGCCTGCCAGAAATTCTGGTGGTGCTGTTTATCTATTTCGGCTCTTCCCAGTTGCTGGTCGTACTGGCCGATGGCTTCAACATCAATTTCGGTCTGTTCCAGCTGCCGGTCAAACTGCCTATCGATAACTTCGAGGTCAGCCCGTTCGTCTGTGGGGTGATTGCGCTGTCACTGCTTTATTCAGCCTATGCTTCGCAGACGCTGCGCGGCGCGCTGAAAGCGGTTCCGCAGGGACAATGGGAATCAGGCCAGGTGCTGGGCATGAAAAAAACGGCGATTTTCTTTCGCCTGATCATGCCGCAAATGTGGCGTCACGCATTGCCGGGCCTGAGCAATCAGTGGCTGGTCCTGCTTAAGGACACCGCGCTGGTGTCGCTTATCAGCGTGAACGACCTGATGCTGCAAACCAAAAGTATCGCCACCCGTACTCAGGAGCCGTTTACCTGGTACATGATTGCCGGCGGCATTTATCTGGTTGTCACCCTGTTCAGTCAGTTTGTTATCAAACGCATCGAACTCCGTACCACCCGTTTTGAACGGAGCGCTTCCTGATGTGGGATTACTTACCTGAAGTCATGAAAGGGCTGCACACCAGCCTGACTCTGACGGTTGCAGCACTGATTGTCGCCCTGTTGCTGGCGCTGATTTTCACCGTGGTACTCACGCTGAAAGTGCCGGTGCTGAGCCAAATTGTGAAGTGTTACATCACGCTGTTTACCGGTACGCCGTTGCTAGTGCAGATCTTCCTTATTTATTACGGCCCGGGGCAGTTTCCCTCCATTCGTGAGATCCCGTGGCTGTGGGAAGTGCTGTCACAACCGTGGCTGTGCGCGATGTTCGCGCTGGCGCTCAACAGTGCAGCCTATACCACGCAGCTGTTTGCCGGCGCGATGCGGGCGATCCCGTCAGGCCAGTGGCAGTCATGTGAAGCCTTGGGCATGTCGAAGGCGCAATCACTGCGCATCCTTCTGCCGTTCGCTTTTAAACGTGCGTTGTCCTCTTATTCCAACGAAGTGGTGCTGGTCTTTAAAAGTACTTCACTGGCCTACACCATCACGCTGATGGATGTCATGGGCCACAGCCAACTGATGTACGGCCGGACCTACGATGTGATGGTGTTTGGTGCCGCGGGCGTGGTCTACCTGTGCGTCAACGGTCTGCTGACGTTGATGATGCGTTTGATCGAGCGTCGGGCATTGGCTTTCGAACGCCGCAACTAAGCCCTGATGATAAAAATACGCTACGCTGAAAAGGCGACCTTAGGGTTAATGCTGGTCATTTAAGGTGACCGGCATTTTTTTTAAGGTTTTTTAGCCTTTCTTGATTTTACCTTCCTTGCATAACTTCGTTCCCGGCAACCCACCAAAATCAGACTCCCCGCCATTGGCTAACATTATCACTCCTTTTTGTTTACCCGATCGGCTCAAATAATAATTATTAATTGAATAAAAAATAATATTCATGTCGGGGCGATATATTAACACCAACTTAACATGAAAAATATATTCATCTTACATTAAAGTCTGACGAATATTAATAAGGCTTCATTCTGAAGTAGAACTTAATTGATATTCTTCTTGATTATAATAACTAACTAATTTTAATGAATTATTAAAATTACAGATCATAACGATCGATTAACTTCATCATCACATGGATTTACAAAGGTTACTGTCCCGTCGGGATTTAATCCTCACTGGACAAGAAGCATTTAGTGCAATCGATAATTCATTTAATGAGTAAATGGATGCATCATTAATTAATAGGGACAACTCTTATGCTAAATATTTTTAATAAAACGGCAGTCTCCACTATAGCCAGCATTATTTTGCTGGGCGCAGTTAACTCTGCAGTGGCAGCTGAATTTACTGGCGGAAAAATCATTTTTAAAGGCATCATTACCGACGAAACCTGTAAAGTTCAGGTGAACAATGAAAGCGGCGATACAACTGTTCCGCTTGATACCATTGGACGGTCAAAACTCGGCGCGATTAATACTGTTAACAGCACACCTGTTGGCAAATTTGATATCACTGTATCCGGCTGCGACTTTACCAAGCTGACACCAGCACCGGCTAACAAGTCCGTCGCCATCGGTTTTACCCAGAGTGACAGTATTGATAACAGCACCGGCACTCTGAAACTGGATAACTTCGGCAAAGCAAACGCTGCAAATGGCGTGCAAATTGCTCTGGTCAACCCAACCGC
>BHES01000036.1 GCA_003864575.1 Enterobacterales bacterium | reverse complement strand
ATCACCGCTGGGTTGATACTCAATGTTAACCGATGAACGACCTTCGCCTCCGGCTTCACGGGTAATTTTCAATACCAGTTCCTGACCATCTTGCGAATTACGCGTCGTACAGTAATTCAGGTTATCGCAGCTGACCTGCCAGTCATTGTAGACCGCCTGCAAAGGGTCAGCCTGCACGTGACCGGCCAGCAGGCAGGTTAGCAAAAATAGGGGGGCGTTTATCCAATGGGAAGTCATCACGTTCTGCTCTTTTTGCGAATTCATCGTCCTGATAATAGCGTATGAGGATGCAGGGCAATGACATAAATTGCACAATTATCAAATACCCAACAAAAAAATCGGCGTCGATACATTAACTCACCGCTGAGGCTGATATTCTGTGGCGAAAGAAATCTACCAATAAATAATCGAAAAAGGTACGAAAGGATAAACCTCATTTTTCAGGAGAAACGGATGAAGTTTTGGATTATATCGATGGCGCTTTTTTCATTGTCTGCATTTGCCGAAGAGCCACTTTCGGTGTTTACCGGTACGCTGGGCAAAGCCAATATCGTGATGGAACTGGACCTGAATAAACCCGATGAAATCACCGGGCGCTATTTTTATCAAAAACACCGGCTGGACCTTCCACTGAACGGAACGCTTAAAGATAACGAATTGAGTTTGAATGAAGGTGCCGATGATTTTGACGACACTCCACGCCCTGCCCTGACGCTGGATCATGATGAGCAGGGTAACTGGCAGGGAACCTGGACCGACACAACGGGTGAGTCACGGCCGTTGGCGCTCACGCCAGCCGTACTGCCGGATACTACGGATGAAAGTTATCCGGGATCTCTGATACACAGTGACCCTTATGAATATTTGCGTTTATCGGGTTTGAGCTTGGTGGAAGGGAAGCAACAGCAGTTTATGGGATATACGCTGCAATGGTGGAGTGAGCCGCAGTCGCAGATAAGCTTATTCGAAATTACTTCGGGTTATCCGGAAAAACGCGTGCTGCCATCAATCAAAAACTTCGCGCCCGCCTTTGGCAGGAAGTGATTGGCTGGCATGCCTGCATGTTGAGCGCCAGCCGGTTTGGCGAAGGTGAGTACAGCCAGACCGTCACGCCAACCTTCCTCAATGCGGACGTCGTCAGCATCAGCGTGTTCACCAATTATGACTGCGGTGGTGCGCACCCTGATTTTGGCGAGGCGCCGGTGAATCTAAACGCAAAAACGGCTGAGCCCTTATCACTCGAGGATGTGCTTTGGGTCGGCGAAGGTAAACCTATTCGCTACATTGAAGCTGAAGACCGCGCATCAGCAGGCAACAGTGATGTCGATTTCGATACCTTCGCACAGTATCGTGAAAAATCACTGGCCCCGTGGCTGGCTAAGCAGATGACTCTCGCACATCCGCAAGAGATGGCAAAACCCACCGAGGACAGCGACGACGACTGCGACTATTCTGATCCACAGATCTGGCATTTCCCGGCCTGGTATTTTACGGCCAAAGGAGTCTATTTCGGCCCAACGTTCCCCCGCGTGATGCGTTCATGCGAAAGTCCGGACTGGTCGATACTTCCCTGGTCAGCCATAACAGGTCATAGCGGCAGGTTGATGTTGCCATTACCTAAAGGCAACTGATCGGCAAGTACGGGAACGACGGTAAATACAGAAATGAATAAGGGCCTTGCGGCCCTTTGGTTTTTATCACAACGGAAAATTTTGCCGTTTTTTTAGTTTAAGCCATCCAGCCCTGATTTTGCGCGTAATGCAGCAGCATGATGGTTTTACCGTCTTTAATGCGCCCGTCTTTTATCATTTCCAGAGCCTGAGTAAACGGCAACTCCAGAACTTCAATATCTTCATCCTCTACGCCACCACCCGCGGTTGCACGCTGAGATTCGTCATACTCAGCGGCAAAAAAATGGACCACTTCGGTTACGCTGCCCGGCGACATGTAAGCCTCAAATAACTTATCCACTTTGCCGATCGCATAGCCGGTTTCTTCGATAGCCTCTTTACGAATGCAATCTTCCGGCGAATCGTTATCCAGCAAACCGGCACAGGTCTCCAGCAGCATCCCGCTGGCATTGCCGTTGACATAGGTCGGCATGCGAAACTGATTGATCAGGAGAACGGTTTTTTTATTGCGGTTATAAAGCAAAATAGTCGCGCCGTTGCCACGGTCGTAGACTTCACGCACCTGTGGCTGGCGTTCGCCATTTCGTTTGATTAAATCGTAGGTGTATTTGCGCAGAACATACCAGTTGTCTGAAAGTAACTGGTTTTTGATATTTTCAATCTTCGATGACATACCGCGTCCCCGCTCAAAAGGTGGATGAGAGAAGCCAGACATAATAGGTGTCTAACGGGCAGTATGCCAATGTAAATAGTGCGCTTTTTATTCCCCAGCGATGGGGGCGGATTAGCCCTGAGCGATAGCCTGGAGGATCAACTCGCGGTTGAGATCAATCCACTTTTCGTCCAACGGACCCCAGCTGTTGAGCTGATAATAGCCGTCATTATTGCGAATACCTTGCTGAATAAATTCCAGTTCAACGCCCATGCCGGGTAAGGCTTTCAGCACGTCTTGTAAGGTTCTTCTTGGCCACCCTGTGAGCGCCATTAATTTAGGCACATTAGGCCGCTGTTCGCTTTTCAATAACCAGCACACATACAACCGCCGGGCAAATACCGAATTCAGCCCCATGAATACCTCCTGTTCTCTGTTGTTTTTTGATTGCATTATCGTTTTATACTTCATGATCGGTTCATCAAATAGTAGCCTGAGAGTAAGAAAATTGTCGGCAGGATAATGTGTCAGAGCTTTTCTTTTTTACATTATCTCCTTTATTTCTCCACGTTTTCTTCCCGACCAACGGGTAAAGTGCTTATACGTAATGTTGTGGCACCATTTTGGTGTACGGGATTGTTTTTCGATGCGAAGACATCGGCGCTCAGGGAAATCCCCTTTTTAGCGTTTATCAACTTGTCAGGATATGACGTCACCCGACGGTGACAGTAATTCTGTTTATTTACTGATGTTCGTCGCTCCGCCTGGAGTGATAACGAGGTTTTTGACGCATGGCCAACTTTTTCATCGATCGCCCTATTTTTGCCTGGGTTTTGGCGATCATTCTCTCCTTGTCCGGTGCGCTGGCTATTCACTCTTTGCCTATTGAGCAATATCCCGACCTAGCACCGCCAAACGTGCGTATAACAGCGACCTATCCGGGTGCTTCCGCCCAGACGCTGGAGAACACCGTTACTCAAATCATTGAGCAGAACATGACCGGGTTGGATAACCTGATGTACATGTCCTCCCAGAGCAGTAATAACGGCAGATCACAGATAACACTCAGCTTTATTGCCGGCACTAACCCGAACGAAGCACTACAGCAGGTACAAAACCAGCTGCAACAGGCACTGAAACGTTTGCCACAGGACGTACAAACTCAGGGCGTGACCGTGTCGAAAACCGGTGATACTAACCTGATGACCGTGGCTTTCGTCTCCACTGACGGCAGTATGGATAAGCAAGATATCGCCGACTATGTCGCCTCGAATATTCAGGATCCCCTGAGCCGCATCGACGGCGTGGGCAGTATCACCGCCTACGGTTCGCAATACGCCATGCGCGTCTGGTTGGATCCGAACAAACTCAATAACTACCAGCTGACCACCAGCGATGTGGTTTCTGCCATAGAAGCTCAGAACAGCCAGGTGGCCGTCGGTCAGTTAGGCGGCGCGCCTTCCGTTGATTTTCAGGCGCTGAATGCCACCGTTAACGCCCAGTCGCAGTTGCAGACTCCCCAACAGTTCCGCGATATCACATTGCGGGTGAATCAGGATGGCTCGCAGGTCAAACTCGGCGACGTTTCCGTCATCGGGCTGGGCGCCGAGGACTACAGCATTCTGAGCCGTTATAACGGTCAGGCCGCGTCCGGCATGGGTGTGCAGCTGGCTTCAGGCGCTAACGAGCTGGAAACCGATAAACTGGTGCGCGCCCGTCTGTCCGAGCTGGAAAAATATTTCCCGCACGGTCTGGAAACCCGCATTGCTTACGAAACCACTCCGTTCGTCAAAGCCGCCATCACCGACGTGGTTAAAACACTGTTTGAAGCAATCGTGCTAGTGTTCCTGGTGATGTACCTGTTCCTGCAAAACTTCCGCGCGACGCTGATCCCAACCATCGCGGTGCCGGTGGTTCTGCTCGGCACCTTTGTGGTGCTGCATCAGTTCGGTTATACGATTAATACCCTGACGATGTTCGCTATGGTGCTCGCCATCGGGCTACTGGTGGATGATGCCATCGTGGTGGTGGAAAACGTCGAGCGCGTGATGAGCGAGGAGGGGCTGAGCCCCAGAGAAGCCACGCGCAAATCAATGGGGCAGATTCAAAGTGCGCTGGTCGGTATTACCATGGTGCTGTCGGCGGTATTTATTCCAATGGCCTTCTTTGGCGGCACGACCGGCGCTATTTATCGCCAGTTCTCCATCACGATTGTCGCCGCGATGGTGCTGTCCGTCTTTGTTGCCCTGACGCTCACCCCAGCCCTCTGCTCGACGTTATTAAAGCCCATCGCTAAAGGGCATCATCACGGTAAAACGGGCTTCTTCGGCTGGTTTAACCGCATGTTTGACCGCAACGCCAGCCGTTATGAAAAAGGCGTGGGCAGCGTGCTTAAGCACAGCCTGCGCTACATGCTGGCCTATCTGTTGATTCTCGGCATTCTGGCCTTCCTGTTCGTCAAACTGCCGACCTCCTTCCTGCCGCAGGAAGATCAGGGAGTACTGACGGTGCAGGTCCAGTTACCACCGGGTTCTACGTTGCAACAAACGCAGAAAGTGGTCGAAAAGATCGAACACTACTTCCTGACTGATGAGAAAAAAGACGTAGTTTCTGTCTTTTCCACCCTGGGCGCAGGTCCGGGCGGTAACGGCCAGAACGTGGCGCGACTCTTTATTAGCCTGACTGACTGGGATTCTCGCACCTCCGGCAAGAACTCCGTGTTTGATATTATCGAGCGGGCCACCAAAGAGTTTAAACACATCAAAGAAGCGCGGGTCATTGCCAGCGGACCACCGGCGATTAACGGCCTGGGTACGTCTGCCGGTTTCGATATGGAATTGCAGGATCACGCTGGAAACGGTCATGACGCATTAATGGCGGCACGAGACCAGTTGCTGGAAATGACCGCAAAAAACAGCAATCTAAGCCGTGTTCGTCATAACGGTCTCGATGACAGCCCGCAGTTGCAAATCGACATTGACCAGGCCAAAGCACAGGCGCTTGGCGTTTCGATCGCCAATATCAATAGCACGCTGAGCACCGCCTGGGGTTCGACTTACGTGAATGACTTTGTTGACCGTGGCCGCGTGAAGAAAGTGTACGTACAGGCTGAAGCGCCGTTCCGCATGATGCCTGATGATGTAAACAAATGGTTCGTGCGCAATACTGCCGGCACCATGGTGCCCTTCTCTGCCTTCGCCACCTCGCATTGGGAAACCGGTTCGCCACGTCTTGAGCGTTATAACGGTTATTCAGCGCTAGAAATTGTCGGTGAAGCGGCTGTCGGCGTCAGCAGCGGGACCGCAATGGATGAAATGGAACAGCTGGTCGCCAAACTGCCGAGCGGTTTTGGTCTTGAATGGACCGGCCTCTCTTATCAGGAACGGCTATCCGGCGCGCAGGCTCCGGCACTTTATGCCATCTCATTGTTGGTAGTCTTCCTGTGTCTGGCCGCGCTGTATGAAAGCTGGTCCATACCGTTCTCCGTCATGATGGTGGTACCGCTGGGTGTGATTGGTGCCGTGATCGCTACCTGGTTACGCGGGTTGGAAAACGACGTTTACTTCCAGGTGGGGATGCTAACCATCATCGGGTTGTCGGCGAAAAACGCCATTTTAATTGTCGAATTCGCCAATGACCTCAATATGCGGGGTAAGACGTTACTGGAGGCTACGCTCGAAGCGTCGCGTCAGCGCTTGCGCCCAATCCTGATGACGTCACTGGCGTTTGTGTTCGGCGTATTGCCAATGGCGACCAGTCAGGGCGCAGGATCTGCCAGTCAACATGCGGTAGGCACCGGGGTTATCGGCGGGATGATTTCCGCAACCGTACTGGCTATCTTCTTCGTACCGCTGTTCTTTGTGCTGGTACGACGCCGCTTCCCGGTCAAACACCCGGCGACGCCGCTTATCGGCGATATCGTTGAAACTACACAGGATCCACATAAATAAAGGCGGAAATGGGTGACAAAAAAGGCGCTAACCCAGGTTAGCGCCTTTTTGTTTACAACCACTTTATCGACAACAACTTTACTGCTGTATTACGTTGTATGAAATAAACACGAAATGTTTAGCTACGGTGTAATAAGTGGTTCACAAAATTTCATCCGGACATACTTTTTATATTACCGTGTATGCCGTGACAAGATGAGTATGTTTATATTCGGTTCCCACGGGTGTCATATTAATAAAAAGCGAAATGAGACAATGACAACGAACTCAACAAACACAATCCTGACTTTGCTTTATCCTAGATAATGTCTGAGCCATTAACCGCGCAGCATAGCTTCGATAAAGTCTTTCCAGTTACCTAACTCTTGTTCGACCATGATACTCCCCTTTAAATTAACGAACGGGATTATACGGCGAAAATTTAACCAAACCAATTCTAATTACCGATATTTTTATCCGGATCACATTGGGAAAACCGGTTATCAGATGAATCATAGTGTTAGCATTAATCCTAAAAGCCCGACACTGATTGCCCAATTCCCCCTGACGCGTTATTTTATTTGGCTTTAGTTCCAAATCAGCACTCCGGCAGTACTTCGTTAGCTGTTCCCGCTACCGTCCCAAAAGAAAGAATAAGGTCAGTGTACATGCTACAGACAATTGAGAAACTGAGTCGTCAGGGCCGGTATGAAGATGCGCTACAAAGCGCGCTGAGCTTGCTGTCGTCGAAAACGCAGCATCCGCAATTGCTTTACAAAGTGGCTTCCCTGTATGACGTTCTCGGGTTGGAACAGCAGGCGATCCCTTTTTATCTTGCAGCGATAAAGCACCATCTTGGCGGCCAGGATTTACGCGATGCCTATCTGGGACTTGGTGGCACTTACCGCGCGCTGGGCCGTTATCAGGAGTCGCTTGAAACCTTCGATGAAGGATTACACCGGTTCCCGCAGGCCAATGATCTCCGTATGTTTCGCGCCATGACGCTCTATAATTTAGGCCACGCCAAACAAGCGGTATCGCAATTATTAATACTCATGACGGAAAATACTTCGTCGCAGGAAATAAGCCGTTATCAAAAAATTATTGCCCATTATTGTGACGATCTCGATCGTATTGAATAAAAAATGACATCGTTCTCATAATCTAACTGCAATAGAACATGCCATCCTGACTCTCCCGACGACCAAAATGATTAATAAAACTGCACAGTTAAGATTATTAAATAATACCTTCGATGATTTTCATCCTTAACATCGATCCGCTGCCCTTACGCCAATGAATTGATTCAACGATAAATTAACCGCTGAAATCATTTCACACAGCCTGACCGCTCAGTTTTCCCCATTGAACAGGCCGGGGAATGAGAGCGCCAAAATGGCTGATTAGCCTGCGGCGGAAGAATCATCGGTTAAGAAAATGGCTCAATAAATACTGATCAGGGCTTTAAGCCCCTTCCTGTCTGGATCCTGTTTCGATTTTCCCGCATTATTGTTAACAACTTTGGGCCGCAAAATGGGCCTAGTTTGACATCATGACCACAGGTAACGTTTTCCATGGCAGAAACATCCTCAGCGGTTCCATTCATCCTTTATGGCATTAAAAATTGCGATACCGTTAAAAAAGCCCGCCGCTGGCTCGACGAAAACGGTACAAGCTATCGTTTCCATGATTACCGGACCGACGGTCTGGACAATGCATTGCTGCAACAGCTTATCGACACGCAGAGCTGGGAGGCGATGCTAAATACTAAAGGCACTACCTGGCGTAAGCTGGATGAAGCAACGCGTGCCGCCTGCGATAATCAGACTGCGGCGAAAGCCCTGATGCTGGAACATCCGGCCATCATAAAGCGCCCTTTGTTACTCGCCACCGGCGGCCAGTCCCTGTTGGGGTTCAAGCCTGAAAGCTATCAGCAGTTCCTCGCGGAGGTGAAGTAACATGAGTTGCCCGGTTCTCGATTTAGCACAACAACTGATCCGTCGCCCTTCCCTCAGCCCGGACGATGCAGGCTGTCAGGAAATTATGATCGCGCGCTTAACAGCCATCGGTTTTCATATCGAACCCATGAATTTTGGCGATACCCTGAATTTCTGGGCGACACGGGGTGAAGGTAAAACGCTGGCCTTTGCCGGACATACCGATGTCGTACCGACCGGCGATCATAAACTGTGGGTTACCGGCCCGTTCGAACCAGCCCTGCGCGACGGTATGCTCTACGGACGCGGCGCGGCGGATATGAAAGGTTCACTGGCCGCGATGGTCGTCGCCGCCGAACGTTTCGTCGCCAGTAACCCAAACCATAAAGGCCGCCTGGCGTTTCTTATCACCTCTGACGAGGAAGCCAGCGCGGTCAACGGCACGGTAAAAGTGGTTAATGCCCTGATGGAGCGCCGTGAACGGCTGGACTTCTGTCTGGTCGGCGAACCCTCAAGCACTTCCCGCGTCGGCGATATCGTCAAGAATGGTCGCCGTGGTTCTATGACCGCCAATCTTCACGTTCACGGTGTACAGGGCCACGTTGCCTATCCACATCTGGCCGATAACCCGGTACACCGCGCCATGCCGGCCCTCAATGAACTGGTGGCCACCGAATGGGATCAGGGTAATGAATTCTTCCCCCCAACCAGCATGCAGATTGCCAATATTAACGCAGGCACCGGCAGCAACAACGTGATCCCTGGCGAACTGTATGTGCAGTTCAATTTCCGTTTCAGCACCGAGCTCACCGACGCCCTGATCAAACAACGCGTCGCCGAACTGTTAGACCGGCACAATTTGCAATACACGTTGAACTGGGTTGTTTCTGGCCAGCCGTTCCTCACCTCGCGCGGCGAACTGGTGGACGCGGTGGTTAACGCCGTGCGCCATTACAGTGAAATCACCCCGGAACTGCAGACCACGGGTGGCACCTCTGACGGGCGTTTTATCGCGCTGATGGGCGCGCAGGTCGTCGAGCTGGGGCCCGTCAATGCCACTATCCATAAAATCAACGAATGCGTACATGCCGCCGATCTGCAACTGCTCAGCCGCATGTATCAGCGCATCATGGAGCAGTTGGTCGCATGATAGATAACGCGATGCTGACAGGCCGTACCGCGACGCATTTAGTGCCGCTGGGCGATGGCCCACACCGCCTGCAACCTGAGGCCGCAGAAGCATTTGGCCGTATGCAGGCCGCAGCGCGTATTGACGGATTTGACCTGCGACCGGCCAGTACCTTTCGTGATTTCGATCGCCAACGGGCTATCTGGAATGGCAAATTTCGCGGTGAGAGGCCAGTATTAGATAAGCAGAGTCAGCCGGTTGAGGTCAGTTTGCTGACGGATGCTGAGCGCTGTGAGTTGATCCTGCGCTGGTCCGCTCTGCCGGGTGCCAGCCGTCACCACTGGGGCAGTGATCTGGATGTTTACGATCCGACGCTGCTACCCGCAGGCTATAAATTGCAGCTGGAGCCCTGGGAATATGAAGCAGGCGGTTATTTCGCCGCGCTGAATCAGTGGCTTACGGCTAATATGAATGAGTTTGGATTTTACCGGCCTTTTGCCGTGGACCGTGGCGGCGTGGCCGTCGAACCCTGGCACCTGAGTTATCGCCCTCTGGCCGGACTGTGCGAAGCGCAGCTCACTCCGGAGGTTCTTATCAACGCTTGGCTCGGACAAGATGTTGCAGGTGCAGACTGGGTGATCGCCCATCTGGCAACGATCTTCCCGCGTTTTATCGCAATTAATTAAGGAGTCAGCCATGGAGTGGATTAAAGATTACTGGTGGATCATTCTGATCATACTGGCGGGGATCATTATCAGCGGCGTCAAAGAGCTGAACCGCGTTGATGTTAAAAAGTACCTAAACGACAAACCTGAAATTCCACCGCATCGCGATAATAATGCCGAATGGGACAACGACGACGACTGGCCGAAGAAGAAGTAATTCTGTCAGACACAGAAAAGCAGCCCTGCGGCTGCTTTTTTATTGGCGTGCATTCACTAAAGCAAGTAGGCCAGCGCAGTATTGATCATCTGCGGGTTCAAGCCGTGCGCCATCCCCGGTTGTAGATCCAGCGTGCAGTTATTTCCGAGCGATTTCAGACGTTCGGCGGCACTTTTTGACTGGAAGGGGTTGATCACCGGATCCTGTTCACCATGAATAAAGTGAATAACCGTTCCGGCATCAATCGGGGTTTCGGGCAAGTTACCGAAGCGCCCGCTGAACGCCACAATTCTCTCCGCCAACCCGGCCTCCACCTTGGTAGATTCCAGCGCCATGATCGTTCCCTGCGAGAACCCGACCAGTACGGTATTGTGCGCCGTCACACCGCTGCGTTGCTGCCATTCATGCACTGTGCTGATAAATAATGGCATCGCTGCATCTATGCGCGACTGGCGATTTCTCTCCGTCACACCCTGTACTGAAAACCACTGAAAGCCCCTGCCAAAATCACAGACATCAGGACTGCCAATGCTCACCACCAGCGCATGAGAAAAAGCGGCCGCAAAATACTTGCCGATTTCCCCCATCGACACAGGGTTATCACCCACACCGTGAAACAGGAGGATCAGCTTATCCGCCGGGCCTGCCGGTTGCTGAACGAGAATATTTTCTATGGCCATGGGGGTTTCCTGATGCATTCAAAAGAGAGTGTGCGCTTCGGCGCTTTTCTTTCGTCACTATACCGCGTGATGCAGGAGGTGAAACCGGGTTTTATTGAATGAGTCGTTCCATTTATTCCAATGAAACAGGCAGCGGTAACGTAAATTGTTGCCAGCGTTGGCAGAGCGCGGGGTCAAGATTTTCCAGCGCCAGCGCAGCCTCTTCCCGCCAGTGGCGCAGCAACGCTTTGCGTCCACTCAGATGCAGACGTTGAGCACATATCGCCGGACTCTGTCCCTGTTGGAGGTGGCTACGCAGCGCCGTCAACGGGAGTTCACTGTGCAGTAGCAGGCGTTGCAACGCCGCATAGCTGCTTTCCAGTGCGCGGTGGGCGAAGGCAAAACCCGCCAGTTCCTGCCAGTCTGCATCCGTCAATGTTGTGTCGTCACAGAGCGTCAGGGGTAAATCCAACGGGATCAGTCGTGCTAACCAGACCCCGTCGCGCGCCAACTGCTGCGTAGCAGCATTGCACATCGCCTGACCCGCATCGCTTAGCGGCAATACGGCCATGGCGGCGTAGCAACCGCTGCTGGCCTCGCGCTGGCTGCCAATGCGGACCAGTTGGTAACCCGCATGCTGCCACAACGTATTCAACTCTGGGGTATAACCAAAGCTGACCGAGAGAAAATCCAGCCCCTGCGACCTTGCCAGCTTCGCCTGCTGCGCCAGTAATGTCTGTGCGATGCCACGACGGCGCATCTCAGGCTGGACAGCAATGCGGCTGACGCGTCGGGAACGCAGCACCGGGGCATTGCCCTGACCACCGTGAGCCGCCAGCGATTGCGCCACCAGATTGCCACGCGGACGCCGCCTCCCAGCCCAAACTTCATGGGCCAGTGCATTGCTTAATCCGCCTTCGTCAACCAGCCAAACGGCCCCTGCGATCTTGTCCTGCACAGTGGCAGCGGCAAAAGTGCTGCCGGGCGCATCGAGCAAACGACGCAGATCCAGCGGTGAAGTCCGGTAATGTGCGCTGGTCAACAACCCGTAGAAACCGGCCAGCAAGTCCGGTTCTGCCAGCCATTGTGCGGGCTCAATCTTACATAGCTGAACGTCACTCTCAGCCTGATGAGCTAAGGCAGGAGAGTCATCAAACAGCAGCAGATGGTCGAGAAAGGGTTCGAGAGGATCGGCCGCAGACCAGCGGATCGGCGCGTCCAGACGCAGGTCATGCCATTGCGGCAGTGACGCGCAGAATTTGAGGATAAAACCGCGGCCGGTCCCTTCATAACCCTGCACTGTGGTGGTCAGTAGCACCCGGGGGAAACAGGCAACCAGTTTAGTCAGTAACGGCGCTGGAATAGCGGCGGCTTCGTCAATCAGTAGCCAGTCGATTCCGGTCACGTGCGTGTTTTCGCAATATTCCAGCAACGCATCGGGCGACCAGAATTGCGCTTTGCCCTGGCTTTGCTCGCAAAGTTGTTGTGCTGCGGCTTTGGCAGGTGCGGTTACCCAACAGATGCCGGGCCACTTCGCGACTAACATGCCCGCCAGCGTGGATTTTCCCCGACCACGGGCGGCCGTCAGCACCCAGATGCCTTCTTTGGCCTCGAGTAAACGGGACAGAATATGTTGCTGTTGCAGCGTCGGATGGCCTTCAGGCGGCGTCCACTCACTTGCCGCCGGTAACGGCGCAAACACGCACGGCTGATGCTGATGCCAAATAATACAGGCAGGATCCTGCTCCAGACATTGCTGGAAACGACGGATGAAATTTGGCGAGGGGATCGGCTCCGGCTGTTCGCTCCAGCGCAGGCTGTCCGCGTCAGGTAACGTCGGCCATTGCTGCCAGGGCGGCACCAGTAAAACCAGCCAGCTTCCGGCGCGCAACGTACCGGCGAAAGCAGCCAGTGCCTCTGCGTTCAACCCAAGCCGCGCGTCAAATACACCGTGGCATTTTTCCTGCCCCAGCAAGGTATGAACCGCCTGCAAAGTGATGAATTGTACCCCTAACGGCGGTCGATTGCTGACCCACAGCCAGTCGCCGCTCAGCCCTTCACTGAAGGCGATCGCCTGCTCCGCACACCACTGCGTCTCACCACTGAAGACCAGCAGACGCCGCACGCCCAGTTGTTGTAACTGATGTTGCAGAGCAATTTTCAGCGCGGGAGCCGGTTGCATCACGTCAGGTTTTCCCCACCATCAGCGAGAGTAAACCTGCGGCAATCAGTGGACCGACCGGCACGCCTTTAAACAGCGCCACGCCCAATACCGTACCAATCAGCAAACCAGCCACCAGATGTGGCTGAGAGCCCATTAATGTCAACCCACGTCCGCCCAACCAAGAGACAACGACACCGACGATGATTGCCAATATCGACTGCCAGTGCATAAAGGAACGTACCAATGTGCCAGCACTGATTTTCCCACTGGCAATCGGCGCCATCACGCCGATCGTCAGAATGATGATGCCAATAGTCAGGCCGTAACGTTCTATCCACGGAAAAAACTGGTTCAGCGGCGTGATGCGCACCGTGAGGAGGAAAAACATTGCGATGGTAACGGCACTGTTATTACTGATGATCCCGAGACCCGCGAACACCAGCAAAATCAAAAGAGTCGGATCGAGAAAGGCCATGGCTATCCCTGCGTTTCAAAAAAGTAAGAAAAAAGAGGCCCGCGGGCCTCTCTGGATCGAACAGTGATTATTGAACAGTTTCTTCAGACAGACCAGCGCTGAATGGCCTGTACGGTCAAGGAATTAGCGACTGGCAAAGGTGTTGCACTGGTTAGGATCCCCACTATCGAAGCCGCGTTTGAACCAGGTATAGCGCTGCTGCGAGGTGCCGTGGGTAAAGCTGTCCGGCACCACACGTCCCTGCCCTTGCTGTTGCAGACGGTCATCACCGATAGCCTGCGCGGCATCGAGCGCTTCTTTAAGGTCACCCTCTTCCAGCATGTTCTGCTGTTGCTGGCTATGTCCCCAGACGCCGGCAAAACAGTCGGCCTGTAGCTCCATCTTCACCGACAATTGATTAATCGCGGTTTGTGACGCCCCCTGCTGCATTTGCCGCACTTTGGTATCAATGCTCATCAAGTGCTGCACGTGGTGACCGACTTCATGCGCGATGACGTAAGCCTGCGCAAAGTCGCCGCCTGCACCCAGCTTATCTTTCAGCTCCTGATAGAAAGAGAGGTCGATATACACCGTGCTGTCCGCCGGGCAGTAAAACGGCCCCATAACGGACTGGCCGGTACCACACCCGGTGCGGGTTGAGCCACGGTACATCACCAGTTTAGGATCAACGTACGTTTGCCCCTGACGACGAAAAATATCTTTCCAGGTATCCTCCGTTGAGGCGAGAACCACCGAGGTAAATTTGGCCTGCTCATCATCTTTCGGGCTTATCGACTGCGCGCGCGTCTGTGTCTGCTGCGTGCCGCCGGACTGACCACCGTCAATGAATGGAGTGAGATCCACTCCGTAATAACCGGCCACCAGCACCACAATAATGATCACGATGCCGCTTTTGCCACGAATAGGCAGACGCATTCCGCCACCGCCTAAGCCACCCGGGCCGCCACCGGAACTTTGCCCGCGTCTGTCTTCTACGTTGTCGCTTTCGCGACGCCCTTGCCAACGCATATGTTCATCTCCCCGCTATTTTCTTAAGACTAGATAATGAGTTCGGTAAATACCATTAACCCTAAGCGGCAATTTTAGAGCAGATGAGCACAAAGAGAATAAAATCAGCCGAATAAATGACAAGAAATAAAAAACGGACGATCACATGACCGTCCGTTTCACTGATAAACGTGTTTTTAAAGCCGCGTAAACGATTGCGTCGTCAGACTAAAAAAATCGTTGCCGATCAGTCCAGTTTCACACCGATACGGTGAGCGACTTCTTCGTAGGCTTCGATCAGGCCACCCAAACTCTGGCGGTAGCGATCTTTGTCCATTTTGTTGAGGGTTTTCTTGTCCCACAAACGGCTGCCATCCGGAGAGAACTCATCACCCAGCACGACTTCACCGTTGAACAGACCGAATTCCAGCTTGAAGTCGACCAAGATCAGGCCCGCATCGTCAAACAGTTTGCTCAGTACGTCGTTGGCTTTGTAGCTCAGCTCTTTCATGCGCGCCAGATGCTCTTCGCTAACCCAACCGAAGGTTTTGCAGTAAGACTCGTTGATCATCGGGTCATGCATCGCGTCATTTTTCAGGAATAAATCGAACAACGGCGGATTGAGTTCCAGACCTTCTTCAATGCCCAGACGCTTTACCAGCGAACCCGCAGCACGGTTACGGATAACGCATTCAACTGGGACCATATCCAGTTTTTTCACCAGCACTTCGGTGTCCGAGAGCAGACGTTCCATTTGCGTAGGAATACCGGCTTCTTCCAGCTTAGCCATGATGAAGTGGTTAAACTTGTTGTTAACCATGCCCTTACGGTCAAACTGCTCAATGCGCTGACCATCCAGTGCTGACGTATCATTGCGGAACTCCAACACCAGCAGGTCTGGGTTTTCGGTGGTGAAGACGGTTTTCGCCTTTCCGCGATACAACTCAGCTAACTTTTGCATCTTAAGTTACTCCAATATGTAGTGGTAAAACTTGCGACATCATTCGATAAAACAAGACCATGTAAAAAGGGGCCGAAGCCCCTTTCTGATAACATCTTACTTCGCAGCACTGCTCTGGTTGAACGCGGCCTGCATGACCGCCACCATCGCGTCGTTCTGCGACTGGCTGAGTGCATGTCCTTTAGGATCAAGGAACTGCAAGCTACTGCGGTTGTCGAGGTCGCCGACCTGAAGTTTGTAATCACCGGATGTCAGACCCGGATCTTTTGCCCCTAAGGTATCCCACGCGTCGTCACTCAACGGTTTGTAGGTCACAGAGAGCGTCCCTTGCGGACGGCTGCTGTCGGTCACTTTCATGCCCGCTTTCGCCAGTGCATTAGGCAGACGATCCCACACTACGCCATATGTTGAACGCACGATCAGCACCGCTAAACCGGTGTCATCCGCGCCGCTCTGCACGTCAATTTCGCCAACTTTACGGTTGTCGAGACGGGCTTGCGCGTCCTGCTGAACTTTGTCCAGGCTGGAGGTGATGGAGTTCAGCATCTGGCTGTTATAACGCTGGATCTCAGCCAGTGAAGTAACCGCCTTATCCTGCTGTTTCAGCTCAAGCGTTTTCACGGTCAGGGCTAACTGGTAGCTCTGCTGTTGAACGCTGATCTGGTAACGCCCCTGATACTGGAAGTCTTCATCAGCACGATTCCAGTCAACCATGTCGGTAGACAAGGTCTGCTTGGCATCGTCGCGGCTGGCGATTTTGAAGTTATTTTGCTGAACCGCTTTGACTACGTTATTCCACAGGTCACGGTTTTGCGGGGTATTTTCCAGCAAGACGGTGCCGCTGTCGCCGGTAAACTGGGTACGCGAACCGTTAAGCAGCGCCAGTGGCTGCATTGGCGGACGGATATCCAGCTGTTTGCCCACGCTGCCTTTAAGCTCGCCAGCAGGAATATCATAAGTGCCGTTTTGCAATGGCAGAATCATCCCGGCAGGTGCTTTCAGCTCTTTGACTGAAGGTGCGTCAAGATAGGCTTCATCGCCGCTCACCTGACGTTTATAGCGCTGATCGCTGGAACATGCCGCTAACAACATAATGAGGGATACACCCACTACTTTTGCGATCATGGACTTTTGCAATCTGGTTTTTTGAACTAATGAACAGGCCATCAAATCTCCCTAAGAGTTACAGCAAACCGGCGCTTTTTAATGCGTTTTCCACTACCGGACGGGCAGCATCTGTTAACGGCGTCATAGGCAGACGCAGTGTATCGGTTGCCATCAATCCCAGTGCCTTACAGGCCCATTTCACCGGGATCGGGTTTGCTTCTACAAACAAATGCTGATGCAACGGCATCAAGCGCTGATTTAAGCGACGCGCTTCGGCAAAATTGCCCTGCGCGGCCAGCTCACAAAGTTGTGCCATTTCACGTGCTGCCACGTTGGCCGTCACGGAAATAACCCCTTTGCCGCCGAGTTGCATGAAGTCCAGCCCGCTGGCGTCATCGCCGCTCAGCAAAATGAAGTCTTCATCATCAACCAGCACTTGGATCTGGCTAACGCGACTTAAGTTCCCTGTTGCTTCTTTAAGAGCAACAATATTCTTTATTTTTGCTAAACGCGCCACGGTTGGCGGCAGCATGTCGCAGCCGGTACGTGAAGGCACGTTATAGAGAATTTGCGGCAGGGACGTGTGTTCAGCGATAGCTTTAAAATGCTGGAACAGACCTTCCTGAGTCGGGCGGTTATAATAAGGCGTGACGGTCAGACAGCCAACAACGCCTGTATTTTCAAAGCGTTGGGTGAGAGAAATCGCTTCCGCGGTGGAATTAGCACCGGTTCCGGCAATAATAGGAATACGTCCGTCGGACAGTTCCAGCGTTTGCATGACCACGTCACCGTGTTCGTCATGCGTTAATGTCGCTGACTCACCGGTTGTGCCTACGGAAACGATCGCCGCAGTACCACTGGACACATGATAATCAATCAGTTTTTTTAAACTCGCGCGATCGACGGCACCTTTGTCGTCCATCGGCGTAACCAGTGCAACAATACTTCCCGTAAACATTGACCTTCCCCTCCACAAACAGGTCACTCATGGTACTTTTGACACCACTGCAAAAGCAAGCAATCAACGTGTTGTAAGCGCTTGTCCGGCGGTTTTTTTTATGTTTACCTTGGGAATACTCCCAAGCATGACAGGAAGAGCAATTTTGCCGCAGCCACAACAACACTATCTTGTTATCACCGCATTAGGTGCTGACCGCCCTGGTATCGTGAACACCATTACCCGTCAGGTCAGCAGTTGCGGTTGTAATATTGAAGACAGCCGTCTGGCGATGCTCGGTGACGAGTTCACTTTTATCATGTTTCTTTCCGGCAGTTGGAATGCCATTACCCTGATTGAGTCCACCCTGCCGCAAAAAGGTGCAGAGCTGGAGCTGCTGATCGTGATGAAGCGCACCAGCGCCCATGAACGCCCGCCGATGCCCGCTACCGTGTGGGTCAAGGTCGACGTCAAAGATTCACCGCACCTGATAGAGCGTTTTACCGATCTGTTTGATACGCACCAGATGAACATCGCCGAATTGGCTTCGAAAACCCGTCCGGCCGACAGTGTTAATCCGGCACAGTTGTCTATACAGATAACCGCTCACAGCCCTGCTAACACTGACGCAACAATTATTGAACAAGCTTTCCATCAGCTATGTACAGAATTGAATGCGCAAGGCAGTATTAATGTCGTGAGCAACACTCAGCTTGAAGACAATTGACGGAGATATAAAATGAGCCCACTGAAAGCCGGTGATCCTGCGCCGCAATTTAGTTTGCCCGATCAGGACGGCGAACAGATTAATCTGGCCGACTTCCAGGGACAGAGAGTCCTGGTCTATTTCTACCCAAAGGCCATGACACCAGGCTGTACCGTTCAGGCCTGTGGTCTGCGCGACAATATGGATCAGTTGAAAGAAGCCGGGGTAGAAGTGCTGGGGATCAGCACCGATAAACCAGAAAAACTGTCTAAATTTGCTGAAAAAGAGCTGCTGAACTTCACGCTATTGTCCGACGAAGATCATAAGGTCTGCGAACAGTTTGGCGTCTGGGGCGAGAAAAGCTTCATGGGTAAAACCTATGACGGCATCCACCGCATCAGCTTCCTGCTTGACGGTAACGGCAAGGTAGAGAAAGTGTTCGACGATTTCAAAACCAGTAATCACCACGACATCGTCATGGCATATCTCAACGAAAAATAAGCCTTAACGACGGATCATGAGATGAAAAAAAAGCGCAAATGCGCTTTTTTTATTCGTCACAATGACCAAAATGACGCCCTAAGGCGTCTCATTGAGCAGTTCATCAGGCCAGACGTGCACCACCGCTTTGACCAGCGTTGCCAGTGGAATCGCAAAGAACACGCCCCAAAATCCCCACAGCCCGCCGAAAATCACCACGGAAAGAATAATTACCAGCGGATGTAAATTCACGGCTTCCGAGAACAGCAGCGGGACGATGACGTTGCCATCAAGCCCCTGCACCACCAGATACGCCACTAACAGCGTCCAGAAGTCTGCGCCCATGCCCCATTGGAACAGACCGACAACGACAACGGGAATAGTCACCAGCATGGCGCCGATGTACGGGATCAGTACCGACAGGCCGACCAGCACCGCCAGCAGCAACGAGTAGCGCATATCCATAATGAAAAACACCAGGTAAGTCGCCACGCCGACAATAATCATCTCCAGCACTTTGCCTCGGATGTAATTAGTAACTTGCTGATTCATCTCCTCCCAGACCAGGCCAGCCAGGCCACGGTCACGCGGTAAAACACGGCGTACAGCACTGAGCATCTGCTCTTTGTCTTTGAGCAAGAAAAACACCATCATCGGCACCAAAATCAGGTAAATGGCCAGCGTCAGCAGGCCCACCAGTGATGCAAGAGAGAATTTCACCAGATTGTCGCCAACACCTGAAAGCTTGGCGCGCAGATTTTCGGCCATCATATCGATGATCCCGGCATCCACCAGCGCGGGATAACGCTTAGGCAGGGTCGCAGCAAAATCGTAAAAACGGTTAAGCATACTGGGCAGATCAGCCATCAGATTGATGCCCTGTTGCCAGGTGACCGGCGCGATAACAAACACCGCCAGCATCACGACGCCGGCAAAGATCAGCAGCACCACGCTGGTTGCCAGCGTGCGGGACAACCCCAGATGTTGCAGCCGCGCCACCGGCCACTCGAGTAAATAGGCCAGGACAATCGCCACCAGCAGCGGGGCGAGAATGCCGTTGAGGAAATAGAGGATACAAAAACCTGCGACCAGAATCGCCAGTAGGGCAATGGCCTGTGGATCGGTGAAACGTCGGCGGTACCATTGTAATAACATCTCTAACATCGGATATCGCTCCTGTTTAAATCCCTGTGTAACGGGTCAGCGCTGAGTTTGCCTGCGTCCCTGCTCCAGAGATAGAGTAACTTTTTATTGAATCTGTTGTCACAGAGGGTGACGATTAAGTACTTCAACATTTTCAGACATAGCTACTATTATTAAGTATCAGAAAAATAGTAAAAAATGTGCCTGCACAAGAGTGTACTGGAGTCCGTTTCACGGAAGAAGAACTCTTATGGCTGTTTACATCAGAGTGATCAACTATATCATTGGGAATGGCTTAATTATGGCAATGCGGCTTAACAAAACGCTGACCGCCCTGTTAATGGGCTCCGTGTTGGCAGGGGCGATAGCGCCCGCTATAGCGGACGATAGCACTTACTGGACTACGCCCATCGCGTCCTCCAACCCAAACAAACCGGTGATCGCTGATCAACTGCCTGATATGGGCACCACCGCCGGGGGCACGCTGAGCATTGCTCAGGAAATGCAGATGGGCGATTTCTATGTCCGCCAGATGCGTGCCAGCACGCCGCTGATTAACGATCCTCTGCTCAATAATTACATCAATGAGCTCGGGCAGCGGCTGGTTGCAAGCGCTTACTCAGTAAAAACCCCTTTCCACTTTTTCATCGTCAATAATGATGAACTCAATGCCTTCGCCTTCTTTGGCGGCAACGTAGTGCTGCACTCCGCCCTGTTCCGCTACACCGACAATGAGAGCCAACTGGCCTCGGTGATGGCGCACGAAATCTCACACGTAACCCAACGCCATCTGGCACGTGCGATGGAAGATCAACAAAAGAGCGCCCCGCTGACCTGGGTGGGTGCTCTGGGTTCTATTCTGCTGGCGATGGCCAGCCCGCAGGCCGGTATGGCCGCGCTAACCGGTACACTCGCCGGTACCCAGCAAAATATGATCAGCTTCACGCAGGGTAACGAGCAGGAAGCTGACCGTATCGGCATTCAGGTATTGCAGCGTGCCGGTTTTGACCCGCAGGCGATGCCCGCCTTCCTGCAAAAATTAGCCGACCTGTCCAGCTATTCGAGCAAGCCGCCGGAAATGTTGTTAACGCACCCCCTTCCCGACAGCCGTCTGGCTGATATCCGCAACCGCGCCAACCAGATGTCTCATCCGACTGTGCATTCGTCGCAGAGTTTCCTGTTAGCCAAGGTGCGAATTCTCGGTATGTACGGCTCAGAATCTAATCCACTCAGTGATGACTACCTGCACCAGTTGAGTAATGGCAATATTCGCGAACAGTTAGCGGCGAAATATGGCCAGGCCCTCCAATTCTATAAGGCCAAGAAATTCGAACCGGCGCGCGCCATTCTGGACCCATTACTGGAGAAAGATCCCGGCAATGACTGGCTTTTGGATCTCTCCACCGACGTCGACATTGACCAAAAGCATGCACCGCAGGCCATCGCACGGCTGGTAAAAGCCAACGCCGAAACCAGCAAAAATCCGGTACTGTTGCTCAACCTGGCCAATGCTTATATGGAAGGCGGCCAACCAGCCAACGCCAGCCGCATCCTCAACCGCTATACTTTCACTTATCCTAATGATCCAAATGGTTGGGATTTGCTCTCGCAGGCTAATGCGGCCCAGGGCCTACGTGCTCAGGAGCTGGCAGCCAGAGCCGAAAGCATGGCGCTGGTCGGTCGTCTTGACCAGGCGATAGAACTGTTGAGTAACGCCAGCGCGCTGCAAAAACTGGGGAGTCTAGAACAGGCCCGCTACGATGCCCGCATTGATCAGTTGCGCCAGTTGCAAAGACGTTTCCGTCAATATCAGAAAGGTTAAGCCTTTCAGGAATCAAAGGAGATGAACATGCCACATCATGATGTCGCGATTTACCACAATCCGCGCTGTAGCAAGAGTCGTGAAACGCTGAAGTTATTGGAAGATAAAGGCCTGAAACCCGACGTCATTTTATATCTGGAAACGCCTCCCTCTCCAGACACGCTAAAGCAACTGGTCAGCAAACTGGGGTTCAGTTCGCCGCGTGAACTGATGCGTAAAGGCGAAGAGATATACAAAGAATTGAATCTGGCCGATCCGGCGATGAACGAGCAACAATTACTGCAAGCACTGTTCGATCACCCGCGCCTGATTGAACGTCCGATCGTGCTCGCCAATGGCAAAGCGCGTCTGGGCCGTCCGCCAGAGCAGGTCTTGGACATTTTGTAAATACGAGAAAGCCTGTGGCTGACGCTACAGGCTGAGAATATCTTTTACGAAGGGAATGGTGAGTTTACGCTGCGCGGTGATCGACGCGCGATCCAGCTGATCCAGCGTGGTAAATAACGTGCGCATCTCGCGATCCAACCGCTTCAACAGGAAGCGCCCGACGTCTTCCGGCAGTTCAAAACCACGCAGTTTGGCACGCAGTTGCAAAGCCTGAAGTTTCTCTTCATCGGATAACGGCTGAAGTTTATAGATTTGCCCCCAATCCAGCCGCGAGGCTAAATCCGGCAAGCTGAGGTTCAGTTGACGCGGCGGACGATCGCCGGTGATAAACAGCCGCGTACGGCCGGTTTCCAGAATACGGTTATACAGATGGAACACCGCCGCTTCCCACTCATCATCCCCGGCAATGCCTTCGATATTATCGATGCACACCAGCGCCAGATGCTCCATGCCGTCCAGCACTTCCGGAACAAAATAGGCCCGCTTATCCAACGGCACATAACCGACGGCTTCACCGCGCTGGGAAAGCTCCGCACAGGCCGCGTGCAGCAAGTGGCTGCGACCGCCGCCCTCTCGTGACCAGAAGTAGATATAAGTACCATGCTCCTGATGCAGCGCCGTCTGAATCGCAGAGAGCAGAGAAGGGTTCTCGCCCGGATAAAAACTGGCAAAAGTTTCATCATCAGGAAGATAAAGTGGCAGGGAAAGCTGTGCCGGCGTATTCAGAAGCACCTCAACCAATGCGGCCTGAAAACCGCGAGTGTTGTTATCAACAAAAAGTTGTTATCTCAGCTGTTATCTAAACGGATATGTACGGACAGAATTCTAGCATAAGATCCTGCCGGAATTGAACTGCGTCCCGTGCAACCGCTTGCTAACCGAACGAACCGTCGCAGAGTGATCCTCTGCGACGGAGTTTCACACATCGAGATCAGACTGGCGGATTTTCCCGCTCGTCCTCAATATCGATGATCTCTTCTTCGCCGCGCACCATTTCGATCACTTTAAAAAGCAGGCTGAGGAAGATGCCGACGATAGTCGCCAGCGCCATACCTTTCAGCTCAGCCGCGCCAATGTGAATTTTCGCGCCACTGACGCCAATGATCAAAATCACCGCGGTCAGGATCAGGTTCTGCGCTTTGTTGTAATCCACTTTGGATTCAATCAGCACGCGAATACCTGAAGCCCCAATCACCCCGTAGAGCAGCAGAGAAACGCCGCCCATGACCGGCACCGGCACGGCCTGAATTGCCGCCGCCAGCTTACCGACGCAGGAGAGCATGATCGCCAGAATTGCCGCCCCGCCGATAACCCAGGTGCTGTACACCTTGGTGATCGCCATGACGCCAATGTTTTCGCCATAAGTGGTATTGGGTGTTGAGCCGAAGAAACCGGATAACACCGTGGACAAGCCGTTCGCCAGCATAGAGCGGTGCAGGCCCGGATCTTTCAGCAAATCTTTCTTCACAATGTTCGCGGTCACCACCAGATGCCCGACGTGTTCAGCAATCACCACCAGCGCAGCGGGCAGAATAGTCAGGATCGCCACCCATTCGAAGCGCGGAGTGTAGAAGGTCGGCAGTGCAAACCAGTGTGCCTGCGCGATGGTTGAAGTATCGACCACGCCCATAAAGAACGACAGCGCATAGCCCACCAGCACACCGATCAGTATCGGGATGATGGCCAGAAAACCGCGGAACAGCACCGAGCCCAACACCGTAACGCCCAGCGTCACCATCGAAATGGTGATGGTCGTGGAATCCACCGCCACGCCGTCAGCCGGTAACAACCCGGCCATGTTGGCAGCTACGCCCGCCAGTTCCAGCCCGATAACGGCCACAATCGCGCCCATCGCCGCCGGGGGGAACATCACGTTGATCCAGCCGATACCGGCTTTTTTCACAATCAACGCCACCAGGCAAAACAGCAATCCGCAGACGATAAATCCTCCCAGAGCCGCTTCATAACCCATTGGCAACAGCAGCAGCACCGGGGAGATAAAGGCAAAACTCGATCCCAGATAGGCCGGGATTTTGCCTTTACAGATGTAGAGGTACAACAAGGTGCCGATGCCGTTGAACAGCAACACCGTCGCCGGATTTATTTTGAACAGAATAGGTACCAGCACAGTGGCGCCAAACATAGCGAACAGGTGCTGCAAGCTCAGGGGGATAGTTTGCAGGAGCGGCAAACGCTCGCTCACCCCGATGACACGACGGGTCATGGATTGATCCTCTCAATGGTGTGATGTGGTGTTGTGTAAAACTGACTGCATAACGAAATCTTTTGCTCTAAATAATTCGGGCGCAATCAACGCATCGGCAACCTGAAGTATGACGAGCAAAAAAAAGCCGACTGCTTAGTCGGCTGTGGCTTATGGCTTATTTCGTACCAAATATCTTATCGCCCGCATCCCCGAGACCCGGCATGATATAGCCATGCTCGTTGAGTCCGTCATCGATAGAGGCCGTGTACAACTCGACGTCTGGATGGGCTTTCTCCAGCGCGGCGATACCTTCCGGTGCCGCCACCAGCACCAGTACTTTTATGCTCTGGCAGCCGGCTTTTTTGAGCAAGTCGATAGTGGCGATCATTGAACCACCGGTCGCCAGCATAGGGTCAACAACCAACGCCAGACGCTCTTCGATGTTAGAAACCAGCTTTTGGAAATACGGCACAGGCTGCAAGGTGGCTTCATCGCGATAGACGCCGACTACGCTGATACGCGCACTTGGTACGTGCTCCAGCACGCCTTCCATCATACCCAGGCCCGCACGCAGGATTGGCACAACGGTAATTTTCTTACCCTTGATCTGGTCGATTTCAACCGGACCGCACCAACCTTCGATCGTCACTTTCTCAGTTTCTAAATCAGCGGTCGCTTCATACGTCAGCAGACTTCCCACCTCAGAAGCCAGTTCGCGAAAACGTTTCGTGCTGATGTCGTTTTCACGCATCAGGCCCAGCTTGTGTCTCACCAGCGGGTGTTTCACCTCGACGATCTTCATTTTTTATTCTCCTAAGGTGGTTGAGCTGCAAAAAAAATCGCGAGATTATAACGCCTTTTTTTTTGAACGCCACCGCGATTAACTTGATCAGCATCAATAGAATCCTGATAAAGAGTATAGACAGGAGAATGATCAACACACCGTATAAGCTCCTCGCAAACGTTTGCCTTGGCTGTTAGAATTGCCGCGTTTTATTCTATACCCTGAATAATTCGATATGATGGGTATACAACCGCAAACCGTCGTGGGGATTCCAGTGACCGACAAAACCTCTCTCAGCTATAAAGACGCAGGTGTGGATATTGATGCCGGCAACGCATTGGTAGACCGTATCAAAGGTGTAGTAAAACAGACTCGTCGTCCGGAAGTGATGGGCGGATTGGGTGGTTTTGGTGCCCTGTGTGCGCTACCGCAAAAATATCGTGAACCTGTGCTGGTTTCGGGGACCGACGGCGTTGGCACCAAGCTGCGTCTGGCGATGGACCTGAAACGTCACGACACCATCGGCATTGATCTGGTCGCCATGTGCGTCAATGATCTGATTGTTCAGGGTGCAGAACCGCTGTTCTTCCTCGACTATTACGCCACCGGTAAACTCGACGTCGATATCGCCGCCAGCGTTATCACCGGCATCGCCGAAGGCTGTAAGCAGTCTGGCTGTGCATTAGTGGGTGGCGAAACCGCTGAAATGCCGGGTATGTATCACGGCGAAGATTACGACGTGGCGGGTTTTTGCGTCGGCGTGGTCGAAAAATCCGAAATTATTGACGGCAGCAAAGTGGCTGACGGTGATGTGGTCATCGCGCTGGCCGCCAGCGGCCCGCACTCCAACGGCTATTCGCTGGTGCGCAAAATTCTGGAAGTCAGCAACACCAATCCGGAAACCACCGATCTGGCGGGTAAATCCCTGGCCGATCACCTGCTGGCACCGACCAAAATCTACGTAAAATCCATTCTTAAACTGATCGAAACCGTCGAGGTTCACGGCATCGTTCACCTGACCGGTGGCGGCTTCTGGGAAAATATTCCGCGCGTCCTGCCGGAAAATACCCAGGTCATTATTGATGAAGCCAGCTGGCAGTGGCCGGACGTCTTTACCTGGCTGCAAACCGCCGGTAACGTCAGCCGTCACGAAATGTACCGCACCTTCAACTGTGGCGTCGGTATGTTGGTCGCACTGCCTGCTGAACTGGCCGACGACGCAATCGCCTTGTTGAATGCCAACGGTGAAAAAGCGTGGAAAATCGGCAGGATTAAAGAGTCTGACTCTGCAGAACGCGTTATCATTAAGTAACTTTGGCTAAAGATGGGTGTTGAGATGAAAAGGATTGTGGTTCTGGTGTCCGGCGAAGGGAGTAATCTCCAGGCGCTGATTGATGCCTGCCAGCAGGGACGAGTTTATGCGAAACTCAGCGCCGTCTTCAGTAATAAAGCGTCAGCGTTCGGGCTTGAACGTGCGCAATCGGCCGGTATTGCGGCTCACGCGCTTGACGTGAAATCCTATGCCGACCGGGCGGCGTTTGACGCCGCTCTGGCCGACGCCATCGATGCTTACAATCCTGATCTGGTGGTTCTCGCCGGTTACATGCGTATTCTCAGCGCCGACTTTGTTCAGCGTTTCGCTGGCCGGATGCTGAATATCCACCCTTCCCTGCTGCCCAAATATCCCGGTTTACACACTCACCGTCAGGCGATTGAAAATCAGGATGAAGCCCACGGCACTTCGGTTCACTTTGTGACGGAACAGCTCGACGGCGGACCGGTTATTTTGCAGGCCAGAGTGCCGGTATTCAGTGATGACACCGAGCAGGATCTGATAGAGCGCGTACAAACGCAGGAGCACAGCATCTATCCGCTGGTGATCAGCTGGTTTGTGGACGGTCGTTTACAGCTGAAAAACGATCAGGCGTTTCTTGATGGAAATCCTTTGCCGGAACAGGGTTACGCAGCGGATTAAACCGGTTAAGAACGATGATTTCACTACAAACCGGCCATGTGCCGGTTTTTTGTTTCTCATTCGTTTACGTTTGTTTACATGTTCACCGCTATAATGACCCAGTTGGTACACGTTTGAATGTCGTTTGTGTCCCCACCTTTTCTTAAAACAGGACTGTTTTAAAGAGCCTCGTTTCTAAAAAGTATCCGAATAAAACGACCTTTCGGGAAAAATTTATGTCTAGCAATGCCCGCGTCCGATTACGTCCACTGGAAAAAGACGATCTGACGTTTGTACACCGCCTCGATAACAACGCCAGTATTATGCGTTATTGGTTCGAAGAGGGTTCTGTCGCATTAATGATGACAGGTCGCCGAGAACCAGGGTGGTTGTTTTTTATGCAACCAACAGGTAAAACTGCTCTGCCGGGGACAAACCATCCCCGTGCGGATGCTGAACCTGTCCTTTGCGTAACATGTGAATGATTTCGATCCCCGCCAGAATAGTCTGCGCCCGTCGAAATGATTTGAATCCTGTCATCAGTTTTATCCTGCGTTTGATGTTACGGTGGTCCTGCTCCACGAGGTTGTTGAGGTACTTACTCTGCCTGACCTTAATGCAGTCATCCTTCTCCCTTCCGGCATTAAGCTCCGCAAGGGCGGCGGTGTTTGCGCCGCTTTTATCGATGGTGACCACTTCCGGCTCATCATGGTGGCGAATGGCTTTACGGAAGAAACGCAGGGCTGCTGCTGCATCCCGCTTCGCGGTCAGCAGAAAGTCGATGGTCTGCCCGTCAGAGTCCACAGCCCGGTACAGGTATTTCCACTGTCCCTTCACTTTGATATACGTTTCGTCCATTCGCCAGCGCCCGCCGGGACGGCGTTTATGCCGGCGGAACACCTTATGCAGAAGCGGCACCATGCGGATGACCCACCGGTGCAGGGTGGAATGGTCAACGATGATGCCCCGCTCTGCCATGATTTCTTCCAGGTTACGCAGGCTCAGGGAGTATGCCAGATACCAGCGGACACACTGCGCAATGATATCAACGGGGTAATGCAGACGTTTAAAGGCTTTCCTCACCAAGGACATAACGGACTCCATTCTGAATTTTCATCATAATATCGGCTTTGTTGAATAAATCAGATTTTGATAAAGGTGCTCCTCATTGCTCATTTTCTCAGGCAACTCTTACACTCTTCGGCATTCCTGCAAGCGTCATTTTATTTAAAGCCCGGATCATGGACATAGCCTCCCCAACTTGCGCATCGTAGTCACGCAGCGTTAGATACCCTCCAAACAATTGTTTCACCCGATACATCGCCGTTTCGGCCACCGAGCGACGGTTGTAAGCCGTGTGCCGTTTCCAGTAC
>BHES01000035.1 GCA_003864575.1 Enterobacterales bacterium | reverse complement strand
CACGCGCTGCTTACAGCGCTGAAATCGCCGGACGCTGAAATCGACTGGGAAGCACTGCTGCCCTGGAAAATCACCCTGCCTTAAACCCCGCGGCCGATCAACGTGGGGATTTAACGACGCTTACGTTACTTCGCCTTACTCACACGGCAAGGAGAACACTATGGATTGGGAAACACATCGGGTTTTTAATCAACCTAAGCCATTGAGCAATAGTAATTTATTCCTCTCTGATTCTCCCCTGCGTGAAGCGGTAAGCCGCCAGCAGGCCGGATGGGATGCCGACGTTTTGGCTTCACTCGGCCAGCAATTAGGTTCGGCTGAATCCCTTGAACTCGGCCGTCTGGCTAACGTTAATCCCCCTGAACTGCTGCGCTTTGATGCAACCGGTGAACGTCTGGACGATGTGCGCTTTCATCCAGCCTGGCACCTGCTGATGCAGGGACTGATCGCCAACCGGGTACATAATTTGCCGTGGGAAGAGGAGGCCAGGATCGGTTCATCGGTGGCGCGCGCAGCGCGTTTTATTCTGCACGCACAGGTCGAGGCGGGTACGCTATGCCCGATAACCATGACCTTCGGTGCCATTCCGTTACTGCAGAAAAGCCTCCCGGCTGAATTCAGCCATTGGCTGACGCCGCTGCTTTCGGACCGTTATGACCCGCACCTGCAACCCGGAGCGCAGAAAAAAGGTGTGCTGATCGGCATGGGCATGACGGAAAAACAGGGCGGTTCGGACGTGCTGAGCAACACTACGCGGGCCACGGCGCTGGAAGGTCGCGGCCCTGGCAAAGCCTACCGACTGACTGGCCACAAATGGTTTTTCTCCGTTCCGCAAAGTGATGCCCATCTGGTGCTGGCGCAAACCAACAGCGGCCTGTCGTGCTTCTTCCTGCCACGCGTGTTACCCGATGGCGAACGCAATGCCATTCATATCGAAAGGCTCAAGGATAAACTGGGGAACAGGTCCAATGCCAGCAGCGAAGTAGAGTTCCGCAATGCCACCGGCTGGCTGCTGGGCGAAGAAGGTGAGGGCATACGTCACATTCTCAGTATGGGTGCACACACGCGGTTTGACTGCGCGCTGGGTAGCCACGCGATGATGCGCCGTGCACTATCGGTTGCGCTTTATCATGTCTTCCAGCGTCAGGCATTTGGAAAGGCACTGGTGGAACAGCCGATAATGCGGCAGGTCATGAGCAGAATGGCGCTACGCCTCGAGGGCCAGACACAGATATTGATGCGACTGGCAGCCGCGACCAGCACCACCCAAAGTCCCGCCGAACAAGTGCTGTGCCGTTTACTGACGCCAGCGGCCAAATTTGAAGTCTGCCGTCAGGGAATGCCGTTTGTCGCTGAAGCGATGGAGGCGCTGGGAGGTATCGGTTATTGCGAAGAGAGTGAACTGCCGCGCCTGTACCGCGAAATGCCAGTGAACAGCATCTGGGAGGGTTCGGGTAATATTATGTGTCTTGATGTGCTGCGTACGCTGAAAAAAATGCCCGCTGCCACGGAGCTGATACACCAGGTTTTGCATCAGACGCGCGGTCAGAACCGTTTATTCGACCGCGCGGCTCGTCAGTTGTTGCAACGTTTACGCACGCCGGATGAGGCGCAGGCGCGCTGGCTGACGTCACAAATTTTCAACTTATTGACCGCCGCGCAGATGCTGGAGTTCTCACCGCCTCCGCTGGCGGATGCCTGGTGTCGGATGGTGTTGGACTTTCGCGGTGAAAGTCTGTTGCCCGAAAGGCTTTGTCAGCAGTTGTTAAATCGCGCCATCGGGGCGGAATAGTGCCTAACGGTACAGGATGGCCGAAGAGTACCAGCGACCGGGAATAATGCTTTCGCTGTTAAATGTGATCACGTAATAACGCGCGCCTGCGGCGTCGGCTTTACGCTGGATCGCGGCTTCGACATCCATCGGGCTGCCGATCGCTTCGGCGGTAATATTCCCCAGTTTGGTTAACGTTGACGTCTGCGCACGGGTGATCTCCTGCGCCTTCGTCGTCGGAGCTGGTGGTGCAACCGGAGTAGTTTGAGTCAGTGTACTGCAAGCGCTCAGCGCGGCAATCAAGAGTAATGACAAGGTCAGGTGATGGATTTTCATCGGGTTATCCAACGTGATGGCAATAGAATCAGTGTAGCGCTTAATGTCGGTGGCTGGCGAGAGAAGCGATCGCTACGGTGATTACGAGATGTGGTTATAAATCATGCCAAAATGGGAGTGGTAGCTTTTACTGAGGAGGATAAAATAGTGCTCTTGCCGGGGCAGCTTAAATGGCCTTATTGATTGAAACGGGAGTGGTCAGATGATCGAGATGTATCAGGAAGAAGTGCAGGGAATACAGCTAATCCACGCGGTACCAGCGGGTCAATATCACCATGCGCTGCCGACTATTTTCTTCCATCATGGCTTTACCTCCTCAAAAGAGATCTACTCCTATTTTGGTTACCTGCTGGCACTGGTGGGTTATCGGGTCATTTTACCGGATGCACCGCTGCACGGTGCGCGGGCTGATGGCAATGAAAGCCGCCTGTTGGCAAACTTCTGGCAGATTTTACAAAGCAATGTTGATGAGCTCGGGATACTGAAAGAGGCCTTCGTCAGCCGTGGTCTGGCAGATCCAGCCCGCCTGGGCGTGGGTGGTGTGTCGATGGGAGGCATGGTCACCATGGCCTCTCTGGTGCGCTTCCCCTGGATAAAAGTCGCCGCTTGCTTAATGGGATCAGGTTACTTCAATGCCTTATCGGAACACCTTTTCCCTGCTTATGATGTTGAAGATGCCGCACAGCGTGAGGCTTTCCAGCGGGCGCACGCACCGCTGTTGGGCTGGGATATCCGCGGAAAAACGTCGCAGCTTGCCGAACGCCCGTTGTTTGTCTGGCATGGTGAAGAAGATGATGTGGTGCCTTTTGGTGAAAGCCAGCGTCTGCGTGACGAAATGAAAGCCAGCGGTAATGACGCCTATCTGACTTTCCTCGCCGAGCCTGGCGCAAAGCACAAAGTCAGCGTGCATGCGTCGGCAGAAGCTACAGCTTTCTTCCGCCAGCACCTGTAAATACGGGCCTGACGGCGGGTGAATAATTAATCTGTCTTATTCCTTGAGTTTCCCGCTGGCTGTACATATAATTGCGCGTCATTTTTTCGACCGCACACATAACACGTTCCTTGCTTCCATGGGCCGCGGTTGACCCTGACAGGAGGCTGAATAATCCGTAAGGAGCAATTCTATGCGTCATTACGAAATCGTATTTATGGTACACCCTGACCAAAGCGAACAGGTTCCGGGCATGATCGAGCGTTACAGTGCAGTAATCACTAACGCTGCTGGTCAGATTCACCGTCTGGAAGACTGGGGCCGCCGTCAACTGGCTTACCCGATCAACAAACTGCACAAAGCTCACTACGTTCTGCTGAACGTTGAAGCCCCGCAGGAAGCGATCGATGAGCTGGAAACAAACTTCCGCTTCAACGACGCCGTTATCCGTAGCATGGTTATGCGTACTAAACACGCGGTAACTGAAGCATCTCCAATGGTTAAAGCGAAAGACGAACGTCGTGATCGTCGTGAAGATTTCGCCGAAGCTAATGATGATGCTGAAGCTGGGGATTCTGAAGAGTAATTGCCGTGACGGCGAATCGTCTGGTGTTGTCTGGCACTGTGTGCAAGACCCTCATTCGTAAAGTCAGTCCTTCGGGCATTCCTCACTGCCAGTTCGTGCTTGAGCATCGCTCGCAGCAGCAGGAGGCCGGATTTAACCGACAAACATGGTGCAGAATGCCTGTGGTTGTCAGTGGACAAGCGTCACAAGCATTAACTCACAGTATAACGGTCGGCACGCAACTCACTGTTTCCGGATTCATTAGTTGCCATCAAGGGCGCAATGGACTGAACAAAGTGGTGTTACATGCCGAGCAGATTGAATTGATAGATTCTGGAGACTAGCCTAATGGCACGTTATTTCCGTCGTCGCAAGTTCTGCCGTTTCACCGCGGAAGGCGTTGTAGAGATTGATTACAAAGATATCGCTACGCTGAAAAACTACGTTACCGAAAGTGGTAAAATTGTCCCGAGCCGTATTACCGGTACTCGTGCAAAATACCAGCGTCAGCTCGCTCGTTGTATCAAGCGCGCTCGCTACCTTTCTTTGTTGCCATACACTGATCGTCATCAGTAATTGGCCACTGTCCATAAACGACTTTGAGAGGTTAAGGTAATGCAAGTTATTCTGCTTGATAAAGTAGCAAACCTGGGCAGCCTGGGTGATCAAGTTAACGTTAAAGCGGGCTATGCTCGTAACTTCCTGGTACCACAGGGCAAAGCTGTTCCTGCTACCAAGAAAAACGTTGAGTTCTTCGAAGCACGTCGTGCAGAACTGGAAGCCAAACTGGCTGAAGTTCTGGGCGCCGCTGAAGCTCGCGCAACTAAAATCAACGAACTGGGTTCAGTCACCATCGCGTCTAAATCAGGCGACGAAGGCAAACTGTTCGGCTCTATCGGTACTCGCGATATTGCTGATGCAGTGACTGCGGCTGGCGTTGAAGTTGCAAAAAGCGAAGTTCGTTTGCCGAATGGCGTTCTGCGTACCACTGGTGAACACGAAGTTGAGTTCCAGGTACACAGCGACGTATTCGCTAAACTGAATATCGTTGTGGTTGCTGAAGCGTAATAACGCTGAGGTTAACCTGTGAGACGCCGGCCTTGTGCCGGCGTTTTGCTTTTTAGCGAAAGCCTCTATTGAGATGTCGCCGCAAACTTAACAAGTTCTCACTAGCGACTGCGCTGATACGTGCCGTCGGCCTGACGGGTAAACAGCACCGTCGAATTCTGTTCATTCGTGACTTGCAGTGACGTCACTGCCCCCTGCGCATTACGCTGTATTTTTACTTCCTGCCCGGCTTTCAGATTACTCAGCGGTTTTTGATCCCCTTCGACCTGCGCCATCGCAAAGACATCGCCTACTGCCAGGTTATTATCACGGAATAGCTGCGCCAGTGTCTGACCAGACTGAACGCGATAACTCTTCCAATTCTCCTGAGCGATCGGCTGAGGCGGCTCAGAGGCCGCCTGTTGCTGTTGTGGCTGAACCGGTTGAGGCTGGGCAAGCTGCGTGGTGCGCCCTTGCTCATTTCTCAGGTCAGCCTGCATTGGAATCGATGCCGGTTGCTGCGGTTGTGACGGCGAATAGCTGTTTGGTGGCGAATAAGGCCACAGCAACGCCAGCAGAACCACCAGTACACTGACGATAATCCAGCGGCGATGGGCGTTAGGCAGCGGTGACATCCAGTTGAAATCATCGCTCATGTGCCAGACTTTGCATAGCCACGCTTTTGCCTGGCTCATCTTTGATGGCTGCAAGGTTTGCTGCTCCGGGGATTCGTCGCTTTCAGACAGCGGCGTAGTGTCACGCATCGGCCTTTTCATAATGGCAATCCAGGATCTCAACATGGGTTGATAAATGCGGATGGCTTTCCTTCTCCTGGGCGGGATTCTGCCCATGACAACCTCTCTTTCTTACACACAACTTGCAGAGTTAACAGAAAAAAATCATGCCCGATTATTCTGTCGGATTTTCCCGCTAAGTATAGCTGGTTAACTGCTTGATGCGAAAAGGAACAACGCACAAATAGCACGCAAACGGTCTGTTGATGCGCAATAAATAACAGAAATCCGATCTGTTTTGTGCAGATCTGCGGTCAGTGTCTCCCTGCTTAAGAGAGAATTTTACCCAAAAGCCGCACGCTGTTATGCTGCGCGTTCGACTTATTTAAAGACTAAAGGAAACTCCATGACAACCCCTTCATTTGACAGCGTAGAAGCGCAGGCAAGTTACGGTATCGGCTTGCAGGTCGGTCAACAATTGCAGGAATCAGGTTTACAAGGTTTAGAGCCTGACGCATTGCTGGCAGGCTTACGCGATGCGCTGGAAGGGAATACGCCAGCCGTTCCGGTTGATGTGGTACACCGCGCGCTGCGTGAAGTTCACGAACGTGCTGATGCGGTACGTCTTGAGCGTCAGGAAGCGCTGGCAGTGGAAGGTCAGGAATTCCTGACCACCAACGCTCAGCGTGATGGCGTTACCAGCACCGAATCTGGTCTGCAATTCTCAGTGATCACGCAAGGTGAAGGCCCGATCCCAGGCCGCCAGGACCGTGTGCGCGTTCATTACACCGGTAAACTGATTGACGGTACCGTGTTCGACAGCTCCGTACAGCGTGGCGAGCCGGCTGAATTCCCGGTCAGCGGTGTTATCGCTGGTTGGATCGAAGCCCTGACTCTGATGCCAGTTGGTTCTAAGTGGGAGCTGTATATCCCTCATACTCTCGCTTATGGCGAACGTGGTGCTGGCGCGTCCATCCCACCTTTCAGTGCATTGACTTTTGAAGTTGAGCTGCTGGAAATTCTGTAATTCTTCATCATTACAGAAACGAGAAAGGGCGCTTATGCGCCCTTTTTTACGCTTGTTCTTCCGGAAAATTACTGCGTTTTCAGCGGAGTTTGCAGATCCACCTGGTATACCTCAAAGCCGATATCATCGGTGCCTTTAGCGGTCATTGGATATTGCGCATGGGTCTTAATAAAGGCCGCGGCTTTTTCCGTCGGCGACGTTTCGAAACGAATATCCAGCGGCTGGCTGGCGACAATCGGTGCCAGTTTCCAGTTATTGTCTGCGGTTGGCGTAACGGCGCCAAATTTTTGCGTTTCGGCACTGATGTAGGCAGCTACTACCGAACGGTTTTCATCTGGTGAAGCAAACGCAATATGTTTGTCACCGGTACCGGCAAATTTGCCACCGTACGCGCGGTAATTGTTGGTGGCAACCAGGAAAGTCGCTTTTAGATCAATGGGCTTACCGTTGAAGGTCAGATTTTTAATACGCCCGGCGTCTTTATTGATCAGCGAACATTCACCGTCAAAACGAGCGGGTTGGGTAACATCAATCTGATAATTCACCCCGTCAATCACATCAAAATTATAGGTACGGAAGCCGTCCCAGTTGATCAGGGATTGCGGTTTACTGCTGCGCACGTCGATCTGATTGAACTGACCGGCGGAACATTCGAGCCAGTCTTTCACTTCTTGCCCGCTGACTTTCATGACGACCAGGGTGTTCGGGTAGAGATAAAGGTCCGAGGCGTTACGGAAGGTGAGATCGCCTTTTTCCACTTCGACAAAACTGGCCGGGTCGTTTTTACGCCCACCGACTTTAAACGGCGCAGCCGCTGAAAGCACCGGCAGGTTGGCCAGATCCGGGTCGCCCTGGATAAAGTGCTCGGTATAGGCTTTTTGCGCATTGTTAACGATCTGCACCGTCGGGTCGTCCTGCACCAGCGACAGATAACTGTACATATTATCGTTCGATTTCCCAACCGGCTTACTGACGAACTCGCGCGTGGCATTGTGATCGTCGGCCAGCACTTTCACCAGATCTTGATCTTCAGCAGCCAGAGACTTTTTGGCGGCTTTGTCATAAATCGGACGGGCCTCAGCGCGAGCAGTTTCGACCTGCCATTTGCCGTCATTATTATTGAGCACCATATCAACTACGCCCAGATGGTCGCCCCACATGCCTGGCATGACTGCCGGAACGCCGTTCAGTGTACCCTGTTTGATATCTGCCCCTTTAATACTGGCAAACTCTTCGCTCGGGAAGACGGCGTGGGCGTGGCCGAACATGATGGCATCGATACCTTGAACCTGGCTTAAGTAGTACACCGAGTTTTCAGCCATGGCTTTATAAGGATCCCCCGACAGTCCGGAGTGCGGGATGGCTACGATGATATCAGCCCCAAGCTTACGCATCTCCGGCACCCATTTTTTCGCGGTTTCGGTGATGTCAGCCACGGTGACTTTGCCCTGCAGATTGGCTTTGTCCCACACCATAATTTGCGGCGGTACGAAGCCGATATAACCGATGCGCAGGTTATGCGTTTTCCCGTCGCGATCTTTCACCGGGTTATCGGTGATGAGGAATGGTGTGAACAACGGCTTACCGGTTTTATCGTCGATAATGTTGGCGTTCACGTAAGGGAATTTCGCCCCGGCCAGCGCTTTCTTTAGATAGTCCAGCCCGTAGTTAAATTCGTGGTTGCCCAGATTTCCGACCGCATAGTCCAGCGTATTCATGGCTTTATAGACCGGATGAACGTCACCTTTTTTCAGGCCTTTGGCGGCCATGTAGTCGCCAAGCGGACTGCCCTGAATCACATCGCCGTTATCAACCAGCACCGAGTTGGTGACTTCATCACGTGCTGCATGAATCAGGCTGGCAGTACGCACCAGGCCGAATTTGTCCGTCGGTTTATCTTTGTAGTAGTCGAAATCCATCATGTTGCTGTGTAAGTCAGTGGTTTCCATGATCCGCAGATCAACCTGCGAAGCGTGGGCCGAAACGGCAATCAGCGTGGCTAACAGGGATAACGTCAGATGACGCGTATTCATTGCAATGCCTCCAGAAGGGGAATATCCATAAGTAAAAACCCGATATATATCTCAAAGTTCGATGATAATGTAATTAATTGTCATAAATAATTGTGAGATGTAACCGGTAATGCGTAGTGGAATTGTTAACAGGTGCAGATTACGGGATGGCTATTCCGCCTAAAAAAAACTAGGCTTCATCTATGACATTGCGTTTGTGAATGAATACCGAGGTGAAAAATGTTAGATAAAATTTGCCAGCTGGCGCGTGATGCCGGTGACGCCATTATGGCGGTTTATGACGGTGAGCAGCCCCTTGATGCCCGCAAGAAGCAAGATGACTCACCGGTGACGGCCGCCGATTTGGCCGCGCACAACGTGATTAAGAAAGGCCTGGCGCAGCTCGACCCACAGACGCCGATGCTGTCAGAAGAAGATCCGCAAACCTGGAGTGTACGTCAGGGCTGGACCCGCTACTGGCTGGTGGATCCACTTGATGGCACCAAAGAGTTTCTGAAGCGTAACGGAGAGTTCACCGTCAATATCGCGCTGATCGAAAACGGTAAGCCGATGCTGGGCGTGGTGTATGTGCCGGTTACCCAAGTAATGTATAGCGCCGCTGAAGGAAAAGCCTGGAAAGAGGAAAACGGTGAGCGTCACCAGATTCAGGTGAAAGAAGCCTACCCACCGCTGGTCGTGGTCAGCCGTTCCCATTATGATAACGACCAGGAATTACAGGACTATCTGGCACAATTAGGTGAGCATCAAACGGTCGCGATTGGCTCCTCGCTGAAGTTCTGTCTGGTAGCCGAAGGTGAAGCGCAGCTCTACCCTCGCTTCGGGCCAACCAATATCTGGGATACTGGTGCCGGCCACGCGGTGGCGATTGCCGCCGGTGCGATTGTGCATGACTGGACCGGTCAGACATTGCTGTATACCCCGAAAGAGTCGTTCCTCAATCCGGGGTTCCGGGTATCGCTCTTCTGAGCTGAAGTATTCAACATTGAGAAAGGCGCAGTCTGGCGCTTTTCTCATGCTCAAATCCTGCTTATTCCGTCACTAACTGATGCAGCATCGCGATCACCTGCTGCACTTCCTCTTGCGTTAGCGCCCCTTCTTTAACGAACTTAATCACGCCATTTTTATCCAGCACCACCACGGCTGAGCTTTTTGGCTCCAACTCCCAGGCCTTTTTCACCAGCCCCTGACTGTCGACGATAACCTGTGACCAGGGAAACTCTTCCTTGCCGCTTTTAATGCTGCTGTTCACAAACATACCGGTGCCGATGATGGCGTCGTCCGTATTGATGATTGTCGTCGTTTGGTAACGATCGCGCGGTAGATTGGCTGACCCTATGGCATCGTCCAGTGGGGTATTTAGCGCTTTGGCACTGGTACGCCCGGCAATATGTTGCACCACGCGCACTTTTCCAGACAGTTTGGCGCTGTTCCAACGGCTGTAGCTGAAGTCGTTGTTGACGTAGTTCAGCTCCCCTTTGTCATCAACCCCAACGGCGGGTAGACGTTCACCGGTGGTGAGATTGTGTGCTGAAGCGAATAACGGAAAAATAACCAGAGATATAATAAGCAGGCTTTTTAAAATCATACATACTCCCAATGAACGAGGTCGTAAAAATTGGCTAACCCGACAAGCATAGAATCAGACAAGTGGTCTGTCCTGTTGAAATGTTAACAGTGTGTTATCGCTTGCAGAAATGGCACGAATTGAAGGGTTATACTGTCGGAATGCGACAATTCTGAAAAGTGCACTGTCAAGACAAGTAAAAGCAGTTAAATAAACTGGCAGAAGCTGAACTCCCTGCTATGTTATATGTCTACTCACTGCGAAGACGATCCCATTCAGGCTTTCATCGCAGCTTTACCCGGCCTGAATACGCAGTGATTTATCGGAGGAAAGTAGAAAAATGAGAATCTTCCAGCGCTACAATCCGTTGAAAGTAGCCAAGTACGTTAAGACGCTGTTTCGTGGCCGTCTTTATATTAAAGACGTCGGCGCATTTGAGTTCGACCAAGGCAAAATCTTATTGCCAAAAGTACGTGATAAGCGCCACTTCAGCGTAATGTCAGAAGTTAACCGTCAAGTGACTCATCTGCAGACTGAAATGGGCTAACCCCCGGCGCACGGTGGCAACCACGGTCACCAGCACCAAAAAAAACGGCCCTTTTCAGGGCCGTTCGTGTTTCTGGCATTCATGCTTTTACGCGTAAAAGGGCAGTTAGTGATCGCCGTTTTTCTCAGCCAGCTTCTGCGCATTTTTTTCGTCTTTGATTTCCTGTGGCGTCTTAGGTAACAACGGTGCGACAGGTTTATCGGTGATGCGGGTGACCAGCAACTGGTCAATTTTATAGCTGTCGATATCAACAACTTCGAATTTATAGCCGGAGAACTTCACGAAGTCAGTACGTTTCGGGATTTTACGCAGCATGAACATCATAAAACCGCCAATGGTTTCATAATTTCCGGCCTGCGGGAACGCTTCGATATGCAGTACGCGCATCACGTCTTCGATTGGCGTACCGCCTTCGATAAGCCATGAATTCTCGTCACGCGCGACAATTTGCTCTTCCATACCCTGGCCAACCAAATCCCCCATCAGCGTGGTCATCACGTCATTAAGCGTAATAATCCCCACCACTAACGCATATTCGTTAAGGATCACAGCGAAGTCTTCGCCAGCGGCTTTAAAGCTTTCCAGCGCCTCGGAGAGCGTCAGAGTATCCGGTACAATCAGCGCGTTACGGATCTGGACGCCGCTGCTTAGCATTAAACTCTGATTGCCCAGCACGCGGTTCAGTAAGTCTTTGGAATCAACGTAACCCACGACCTGATCGATATGGCCGTCGCACACCAGGAACTTGGAATGCGGATGAGTGGCGATTTTCTCTTTGATACTCTCTTCACTTTCGCGCAGATCAAAATAAATCACACTTTCACGCGAGGTCATGGAGGACGGGACGGTGCGTGATTCGAGCTCAAACACGTTTTCGATCAACTCATGCTCTTGTTTGCGCAGTACACCCGCCAGCGCACCGGCTTCAAACACGGCATAGATATCATCCGAGGTGATGTCGTCGTTACGCACCATTGGCAGCTTAAAGAGGCGGAAAATCATGTTCGCCATGCCGTTAAAGAACCAGACCATCGGGCGGCAAACCGTCAGACAGAAACGCATCGGGTTGACTATACGAACGGCAACCGACTCAGGTGAAATCATACCGATGCGCTTCGGCGTGAGGTCAGCAAACAGAATAAACAGGCTGGTGACCAGAACGAAGGAACAGATAAAGCTGACTTGATCCGCCATTTCTGGCGACATGAAACGAATAAAGAAAGCCTGGAAAGCAGGGGAGAAAGCGGCATCACCGACAATACCACCGAGGATGGCGACGGCGTTTAGACCAATTTGTACTACGGTGAAGAACAGGCCAGGGGTTTCCTGTAATTTCATAACGCGGGAGGCATTGACGTTTCCTTCGTCTGCCAACTGTTTAAGTTTGATCTTGCGCGAAGCGGCCAGCGATATCTCTGATAAGGAGAAAAAGGCGCTGATCGCGATAAGTAAGAGAATCAGTAAGATACTGTTTAACATAATCTATCCGTTTAACACCGATATAAAGATCGGCAGGGAAGGGTACTCAATTGGGTTTTTGTATAAAAGAAAACATCATTTAGGGCAAAAACATCAAAGATAACAGCCAGAAATACGTTTACCGGGCCACATTTGCGGCCCGCATAGTATAGCAGTAGCACCAAGATTGCCGCCAGCGCTTAAAAAATCCCCTGCGTCCTTCAAATTACAGGGCTGTGGGCTGTAACGTTAAGGATTGTTGGGTTACTGAGGAGGCAAACAAACGCCGATACCCCCCAAGCCGCAGTAACCTTCAGGATTTTTGTATAGATATTGCTGGTGATCGTCTTCTGCATAATAGAACGGTAGCGCGGCGGTGATTTCAGTGGTGATGTGGCGTTTATCGCCCGCACTGTCCATCGCCTGTTGAAAACGTTGTACGCTGGCCTGCGCGGCAACCTGTTGTTCTGCACTCAGCAGGTAAATTGCTGAGCGGTATTGTGTACCAAGGTCGCCACCCTGACGCATACCCTGCGCCGGGTCATGATTTTCCCAGAAGACTTGCAGCAGTTGGTCATAGCTTATTACCGCCGGGTCAAAGACCACGCGAACCACTTCTGCATGGCCAGTCTGACCACTACACACTTCGCGATAAGTTGGATTAGGCGTGAAACCGCCGCTGTAACCGGCCGCCGTGCTGTAAATCCCTTCCTGCTGCCAGAACAGGCGTTCAACACCCCAGAAACATCCCATCGCGAAAATCGCCACGTCCATTTTATCCGGAACATGGGTCATCGAATGACCACTAACCACGTGCGTCGTGGCGACCGGCATCGGTGTAATACGTCCTGGCAAAGCCTCTTCCTGCTTCACAATCTGGGTTTTATCAAAACTGGTTTTATCGGAATGTTGCACCACAGGGGACTCCAGCTGTTTATTTAATAACCTGTTACGGCCAATAGGCCACGGTTAGTTGTATCTGATTGCGACTTTGCACACAATACGGGTAACGTTGCCTTATCGTTGATTAATTTTCGATGATTAGCAGTAAAATGCGTTAATCAGACTTTAAAAAGGGGAATCTGCCGCGCTTTGGTACTAATTCCTCTAACAGGTATCTGATATTTTAACAGGACAGTAAAATTAGCAGGAGTGCGCGTGCCACGATACCACCGAGAATTTTTATTATTAGGTCTGTTGCTGGCTCCCTCGCTCTCCATGGCTGCAAAAGTGCGCTTGCAGCTGGAAGGCCTCGATGGCGATCTTGAAAAGAATGTGCGTGTCCGACTTTCCGCCATTCAGAGCGATGAAGTGGGTGCCGACGGGCGATTTCGCGCCCGCGTTAGTGCCGCCATCGAGCAAGGATTACGCCCTTTAGGTTACTACCAGCCAACCATTGATTTTGATTACCGTCAGACGCCTCCCCCGGGCCGTCCGGTGCTGATTGCGAAAGTCACAGCGGGAACGCCCGTTAAGATTGCAGGTACTCAGGTCGTCATTGAAGGGCAAGCAAGCAAGGATAACGAGTTCGACGCGCTGAAGAAGGAAAAAGTGCCTGCCGTTGGCACCATTTTGAATCATGCCACCTATGATAGCTTTAAAAGCGCCCTGACCGGCATGGCCGTGCGTAAAGGGTACTTTGATGCAGACATGGTGAAAAGCCAGCTTGGTGTGATTGAAGACGAGCACAAAGCCTTCTGGGACATTCAGTTCGACAGCGGACAGCGTTACCATTTTGGCGCAGTCAATTTCCATGGCTCGCAGATCCGCGAAGAGTATTTGCAAAATCTGGTGCCTTTCCATAAAGGCGACGACTACAGCTCGGCCGATCTGGCGGAGCTGAATCGCCGTCTGGCGGCGACGGGCTGGTTTAACTCGGTGGTGGTGTCCCCTGAGTTCTCTGATGCGAAAACCACCAAAATGCTGCCGCTGGATGCCGTTGTGACGCCACGCACGCGTAACACCTTAGAAACCGGGGTCGGTTATTCCACGGACGTCGGCCCACGCCTGAAAGCCAACTGGAAAAAGCCCTGGATCAACGATCGCGGGCAGAGCCTGGAGAGTTCGATCAATCTTTCGGCTCCGGAGCAATCTCTGGATCTGACGTATAAGATCCCACTGCTCAAAGACCCTCTCCAACAATACTATCTGGTGCAGGGAGGCTTTAAGCGCGAAGACCTTAATGACACTAAATCAGATGCCAGCACCGTCAATCTGGCGCGTTACTGGGATCTGGACAGCGGCTGGCAGCGTGCGGTAAACCTGCGCTGGAGCCTCGACCACTTTACGCAGGGTAGCGTGACCAATACCACGATGCTTATCTACCCAGGCGTCAGCGCCAACCGCACCCGCCAGCGCGGCGGGCTGATGCCCACCTGGGGTGATTCCCAGCGTTACTCTCTTGATGTCTCCGATACTACCTGGGGTTCCGATGTCGACTTCGCTGTGATTCAGGCACAAAACGTTTGGATCCGCACGCTGGCTGATAAGCACCGCTTTGTGGTGCGTGGCAATCTGGGATGGATTGAAACCAATGACTTTGAACGCGTTCCGCCGTCCCTGCGCTTCTTCGCCGGTGGCGACCGAAGTATTCGCGGTTATAAATACAAATCAATTTCACCAAAAGATGACGACGGCAAGTTGACTGGTGCATCCAAACTGGCAACCGGATCTCTGGAATATCAGTACAACGTGACCGGAAAGTGGTGGGGTGCGGTGTTTGTTGACTCCGGAGAAGCCGTGAATGATATCGCCAGGAGCAATATCAAAACCGGTGCGGGTGTGGGTGTGCGCTGGGCTTCACCGGTGGGTCCGGTGAAACTTGATATCGCGGCGCCGGTCGGCGATCAGGATGAGCATGGATTGCAGTTTTACATCGGTTTGGGTCCGGAATTATGAGTCTGTTTAAGAAGATCTGCCTGGGTTTCCTCATTGTGCTGCTGTTGCTGGTCGGCACAGTGGCGTTTCTTATCGGTACACAAACCGGTTTACACCTGGTCATCAACGGGGCGCAGCGATTTGTTCCCGGCCTGAATATTGCCAGCGTCGAGGGGGGATGGCGTAACCTGACGCTCAAAGGGCTGCATTACGAAATGCCCGGCGTGGACGTTAAGGCCGGTGAGTTTCATCTTTCGGTCGATCTTTCCTGCTTTAAAAATAGCGCGTTGTGCATCAATGCGCTGGGTCTGAGTGACGTCAACGTCGCGGTTAATACCAAAGAGATGACGCCAACGGAGCCTGTCGCAGAACCTGAAAACAGCGAACCACTGACTAATCTCAGTACGCCTTATCCGATCACCCTGCGCGAACTGACGCTGAATAACGTCAACGTCACTATCGATGATCGTGCGATCTCTCTTGGGGAGTTTCGCACGGGTGCGCAGTGGCAGGATCGCGCGTTACACCTGCTACCGACCCACATTGGCGGTCTGTTGATTGCCCTGCCGAAAACGCCGGTCAGTCCGCTGCCGGACGTCGTGAAGGCAGCGCAGGATAAAGCCGTCGAGAAAGCGACCGAGCAGGCCACCGGAAAACCGGTGGAAAAGCCGGTCGTTGTGCCAGAGAAACCGCTGGGTGAAACCTTGCAGGCGCTGTTTGACAAGCCGCTGTTGCCAGAATTACCGGACTTCCGCCTGCCGCTGGATCTCAATATCGATCAGATCACCGCAGACAACCTGCGCCTGACTGGCGATACCGACGTGCTGATCACCCGTTTTCTGTTCAAGGCCAGCACGCTTAACCAGGTGTTGAAACTTGACGCGCTTCAGGTGCGTTCGCCTCAGGGCTCGCTGGATGGCACCGGTCAGGTGACGCTCAACGGCAACTGGCCGGTCGATATGACGGTAAACACCGCACTGAATGTAGATCCGCTGAAAGGCGAGAAGATCAAACTGAAAGTCGGCGGCGCTCTGCGCGAGAAGCTGGACGTCGGCCTGAATCTTTCTGGTCCGGTGCGGGCGCAGTTATCCCTGGAAGCCCAACTGGCCGAAGCCGGTCTGCCGCTGAATCTGGCGCTGGAGAGCAATGTGCTGCAATGGCCGCTGGCGGGTACACCGCAGTTTCAGGCGAAAGGATTCAAGCTGAAGTTCAGCGGAAAAGCGACGGACTATGCGCTGTCCCTGCACGCCGATTTCAGTGGTGACCAAATTCCTTCGGCAACGCTTTCCGTGGACGGTAAAGGTAACGTCGAACAGTTCAAACTCACCTTGCTGCGGCTTGCTGCGTTGCAGGGGAATACTGACCTGACGGGCGTGGTGGACTGGAGTAAAGCCATTAGCTGGAATACGTTACTGACGCTAAATAATATCAATACCGCCAAACAATACCCGGACTGGCCAGCGAAGTTGCAGGGCAAAATCGCCACGCGCGGCAGCCTGTATGGCGGAACCTGGCAGATGCAGGTGCCGACGCTGGAGCTCGACGGCAATGTGAAAAATAATCTGGTCAAAGCCCGCGGTAACCTGCGCGGTAACAGCTACGGCCAGTGGGATATCCCTCAACTGCATCTGGAACTGGGCCGCAATAATATTGATGTGAAGGGCAAGCTCAGCGACCAGTGGAATCTGGATGCCAACATCGATGCGCAGCATCTGGACGGCGCGTTACCGGGGTTAGGCGGCGTCGCGAAAGGTATGCTTCAACTTCGTGGTGATCTTAAAGCGCCAAAACTGCTGGCCGATCTCACCGCGACGGGGCTGAAATGGCAGGCGCTGACGATTAACCGCGTGAGCATCAAGGGTGACGTCAGCTCTTCTGACCAGATTCAGGGCAATCTGGCGGTCCGCGTGCAACAGCTGAAGCAAGATGCACTACAAATCAGTGATCTCACGCTGGATGCTAAAGGCAACGAGAAGCAGCATGAGTTGAAGCTGAATATCGAAGGCAAGCCGGTATCCGGCCGCCTGGCACTGAGCGGCAGTTTTGACCGTGCGACCGAGCATTGGAAAGGCAGTATCAACAATACGCTGTTTGATACGCCGGTCGGGGAGTGGCGTCTGAACCGTGCAATTGCGCTGGATTATTTCAACAAAGAACAACGGGTAACCGTTGGGCCGCACTGTTGGCAAAATCCCAACGCGGATTTATGTGTGCCTAAAACTATTGACGCAGGCGCCAGCGGACAAGCCAGTTTGCTGCTCAACCGTTTTGATCTGGCGATGCTTAAACCCTTCCTGGGCGATGACACCAAACTCAGCGGTGTCTTCAGCGGTCAGGCGAATGTGAGCTGGAAAGCTGGCGGTGGTTTACCGCAGGCGAATCTTTCGCTGGTGGGCAAGGGCGTGAAAGTGCAGCAGCTGATTCAGGGTAATCCGCTGCCGGTTGCCTTCGATACGCTCAACCTCAATGCCGGGTTGAATAACGGCCGCGCGAACCTCGACTGGCTGATCAAAATTACCAACAACGGCCAACTCGACGGCAGCATTCAGATTGCCGATCCGCAAGGTCGCCGCAATCTGAGCGGCAACGTCAATATCAATAAAATTTCCATGGCGCTGCTGCAACCCGCGCTGATGGAGGGGGAGAAAGCCTCCGGTATTCTTAATGCTAATCTGCGCCTCGGCGGCAATGCGCAGAAGCCTCAGGTGTTCGGCAGACTGGCGCTGACGGATGTTGATTTCGATGGCCAATTTATGCCGTTCGATATCACGAATGCCAATATCAACATCAACTTCAACGGCATGTCATCGCTGATGGATGGGGTGATACGCACGACACATGGGCAACTCGCACTTAACGGTAATGCAGACTGGAGTGAACTCAATGCCTGGCGTGCACGGATTGCGGCGAAAGGTGACCGCGTGCGGGTTTCGGTTCCGCCAATGGTGCGTCTGGATGTCTCGCCGGATCTGGTGTTTGAAGCCACGCCACAGCTCTTTTCGCTTAATGGCCGGGTAGATATCCCGTGGGCGCGTATCACGGTGCAGGAGCTGCCTGAGAGCGCGGTCGGCGTTTCATCGGATGAAGTGATGCTGAACGACCAGCGTCAGCCGATTGCACCGGCTTCGACGTCTATTCCGATCAACAGCAATCTGATTGTCAATATCGGCGATGATGTGCGCCTCGATGCCTTCGGACTGAAAGCCCGCCTGAAAGGGGCGCTGAAAGTCGTACAGGATAAACACGGTTTGGGTCTGAACGGCCAGATTGATATTCCTTCCGGGCGTTTCCATGCCTATGGTCAGGATTTGCTGGTACGTAAAGGCCAGCTGTTGTTCTCCGGTCCGCCCGACCAGCCGCTGCTGAATCTGGAGGCGATTCGTAATCCGGAATCCACAGAAAATGGCGTAACGGCCGGTCTTCGCGTTACTGGCGAGGCCGATGCGCCTAAACTTGAAATATTCTCTGATCCGACCATGTCGCAGCAGGAAGCCTTGTCCTACCTGCTTCGCGGGCAAGGTTTAGACAGCACCGGAGCCGACAGCGGGGCCATGACTTCCATGCTTATCGGAATGGGGGTTGCGCAAAGTGGTAAACTTGTGGGTAAAATCGGCGAGGCATTCGGTGTCAGTAATTTGGCGCTGGATACGCAAGGCGTGGGAGACAACTCTCAGGTGGTGGTTAGCGGTTATGTTTTACCGGGATTACAGGTGAAATATGGCGTCGGGATTTTCGACTCGCTGGCAACCTTAACCTTGCGCTATCGTTTGATGCCAAGGTTGTATCTGGAAGCTGTTTCCGGTATCGATCAGGCGTTGGATGTGCTTTATCAGTTTCAGTTTTAACCCATGTGACTTCTACTATACGAAACCAAACATGCGAATAATTGTTTATGGCAGTTTACGACGCAAGCAAGGCAACAGTCATTGGATGACTAACGCTCAGTGGTTGGGTGACCACGAGCTGGAAGGGTATGCGCTCTATAATCTGGGGCATTACCCGGCAGTAGTTCCAGGGGACGGGAAAGTCTATTGTGAAGTTTACCGCATCACGTCGTCTATCATGGCTGAACTGGACGAATTGAAAAGTAATACAAAAGATTATAAACGTGAGCTGATTTCCACACCGTACGGCAGCGCCTGGATCTACCTCTATATACGTTCACTCGAAGGAGTGCCGCGTATTGAAGTGGGAGATTGGGTGAAGCGTGCGGGTGATGTGAAGTGAGAACTCTGAGCAAGGTCATTTAATACGTTGCGGCATCTTCTCTTCTACCAGGGAGAGAAACAGACAAAAACACCGTCCAGTGGACGGTGTTTTTTTTTATCGAACAGCGAAAACCATTACTTGTTTTTAGCGCGCTCGAAAGAGGTCACGATTTCAGCTTTAGCGGCTTCTGCGTTATCCCAACCTTCGACTTTCACCCATTTTCCTTTTTCCAGCGCTTTGTATTGCTCGAAGAAGTGAGTGATCTGCGCACGCAGCAGTTCTGGCAGGTCGTTCACATCTTTGATGTGATCGTACTCTTTGCTCAGTTTGGTGTGTGGAACCGCAACAACTTTAGCATCTTCGCCAGATTCGTCGGTCATTTTCAGTACGCCAACCGGACGGCAGCGAATCACTGAACCGGGTTGCAGTGGGTACGGCGTAGGCACCAGAACGTCAACCGGGTCACCATCAAGGGACAGTGTGTGGTTGATGTAGCCGTAGTTGCATGGGTAGAACATCGCAGTAGACATGAAGCGGTCAACGAACAGCGCGCCGGTATCTTTATCTACTTCGTATTTGATGGGATCGGCATTGGCCGGAATTTCGATAACAACATAAATATCTTCTGGCAGGTCTTTACCGGCCGGTACATTGAGTAAGCTCATTGGGGGTTCCTTCATTCAACCAGGAATAGAGTGCCGCACATTATAGCCAAGTCCGTCACGAATTCCCGTCATTTTCGCGGTCAGTGCTTCTGGTCGATCTCTCTTTTTCTTCCCGCTAAATCCGCTGTACCCGGCACGAAAGTTTCCCGCTGGGAGGCTTTACCCGCTAACTGCCTGTATTACGGTTTTTTATCAAGAGATTCACGAAATTGCCGATAACAGTTTACATAAAAACTCTGCATGGCCTACGAAGTACCTCTCTCGCATTTTCCTCTGTTTCATAACAACCGGGTATTACAGCATGTTGAATAAATTGAGCGTAAAGGCGGGACTGATCGCCTTGTTAGTCGTAATGACACTGATTCTGTTATTAGTCAGTTTTTTGGGTACCAATGCGATCCGCCAGAGTGCGACGTCGCTAAAGCAAATTGACCGCCTTCAGGGGGAAGAGCTTGGGGCGTTAGCCAATAGCTATAGTTTTTCTCTGCGTGCTCGTGTTGCCAGCAGCGTAGCGGTTCGTCAAATGGAAATTGGCATGATGGATGACTCGAAAGCCACGGCGGAGCGGGTTGCCGATTACATCAAACAGGCGGATCAACAAGTTGCCGTGTTTATGGCCATTGATGATGAAAGTCAGCGCGGTGAAGATTTATCCGCTGCCGTAAAAGCTGCCTATGAAGCCTATAAGCTGCACGGGCTTCAACCCGCACTGGCGGCTATCGAAGCGCAAAGTACGGATGGATATTATGACGTGCTGGAAAATAAAATGACGCCCTACAGCAACGCTTACGATAAAGCGCTGGGGGATTTCCGTGTCTACGCCAATGAAACGGCCGACCGACATATCTCTACCGCGCAAAAACAGGCCAGAGTCCAACTGATGGTCATTGTGATTGCCTGTCTAATCGCTATTTCTATTGCCCTGCTGTCGTGGTTTGTCCTGCAAAAAATCATCATGCATCCGCTGAATGCCTCTATCGCACAGCTCGAGTTTATTGCATCAGGGGATTTAACCCACGAGATTGACGATTCGCGCAGCAATGAGATGGGGCGATTGCTGCGGGCGATGAAAAAAATGCAGGATGCACTGGCCGCTTCTGTCGGGCGTGTCCGCGATGCCGGTGATCAGATTGATGTCGGCACGCGTGAACTGGCCGCAGGCAACGTGAATCTGGCCCAGCGTACCGAGGAGTCTGCGGCATCACTCGAAGAGACCGCTGCCAGCATGGAGCAGCTAACTTCCACTGTGCGCATGAATGCCACGAACTCTGAGCAGGCAAATCAGCTGGCGAAAAGCGTGTCGGGTATTGCCGATAAGGGCAGCAAGGTCGTGCATCAGGTCATGGATAAAATGCATGCCATCACCGACAGCTCAAAGCGTATTGCGGACATTATTACGGTGATTGACGGTATTGCTTTCCAGACGAATATTTTGGCGCTGAATGCCGCCGTTGAAGCCGCGCGCGCCGGTGAACAGGGCCGAGGTTTTGCCGTCGTCGCCGGCGAAGTTCGCAGCCTGGCGCAGCGCAGCGCGCAGTCAGCTAAAGAGATTAAAGCCTTGATTGATGACTCGGAAAGCCGGGTTTCGGAAGGGGAAGCGATGGTGAAATCTGCTGCGGCTACCATGACTGAAATCGCCAGTGAAGTGCGCCGCGTCACCAGCCTGATGAACGAAATCTCCATTGCGACCAGCGAACAAACACACGGTATTGAGCAGGTAAACATCGCGATAACGCAGATGGATCAGGTGGCTCAGCAGAACGCAGCGCTGGTGGAAGAGGCCGCCGCCGCCACGCGTTCATTGGAAGAGCAGGCGCAGTTACTGGCGCAGAGTGTTTCGGTGTTTAAGCTCAATAAGCAGGATTTCATCTGATCCCGATATGCCATAAAAAAGGGTTCAGCCTGAGCTGAACCCTTACAGGTAAGTCACAGAGATAAAACGTTTTTATTGTGGGTAAGCATCGTCCGGAAACTGAGCAATAAAGCGTTCAGCATCTTCAACCATCGAACGGTTGCCGACGAAGAAAGGGGCTCGCTCGTGAAGTTTCTGCGGGATGATGTCCAGAATACGGTTTTTACCGTCGCTGGCTTTTCCACCTGCCTGTTCTGCCAGGAAAGCCATCGGGTTGCATTCGTACAGCAGGCGCAGTTTGCCAGTAGGGTGGCTTGCGGTGCTTGGGTAAATGTAGATGCCGCCTTTGAGCAGATTACGGTGGAAGTCAGCAACCAGCGAGCCAATGTAGCGCGACGTGTAAGGGCGCTGTGTGGCTTCGTCCTGCTCCTGACAATACTTAATGTACTTTTTAACACCGAGCGGGAATTTGATGTAGTTGCCTTCGTTGATCGAGTACATGCTGCCCTTTTCAGGGAAACGGACTTTCTCATGTGAAAGGCAGAATACGCCAAGTGACGGGTCGTAAGTAAAGGCGTGAACGCCAACGCCGGTCGTGTAAACCAGCATGGTGGACGAACCATAAACGACATAACCCGCGGCAACCTGGCAGTTACCCGGTTGCAGGAAGTCGGCTTCGGTGACTGACTGGCCCAGCGGAGTGGTACGGCGGTAAATGGAGAAGATGGTCCCGACGGAGACGTTCACATCAATGTTTGATGAGCCGTCCAGCGGATCCATCAGGATCACGTATTTTGCATTTTCAGCACGCTCCCCTTCAAAAATGACGATCTCATCTTCTTCTTCAGACGCGATACCGGCAATTTCACCGCGCGCCTTCATGGCAGCTTTTAACTTCTCATTCGCGTACAAGTCGAGTTTCATCTGAACTTCGCCTTGCACATTCTCCACACCACTGACACCGAGAATATCGACCAGCCCGGCTTTGTTGATGTCTCGGTGAATGATTTTTGCGCCGAGCTTTATTGCTGAAAGGAGGGCGGTGAGTTCACCAGTCGCATGTGGAAAATCCTGCTGCTTTTCAACAATAAATTCGCCTAACGTTTTCATGACGCATTCCCTGAATCTAGGATGGATAACGGTTTGTTAATAAACCTTTTACATTAGCGTGGGCAGTTTAGCCCAAATATATGGATGAATCCTAGGCAAATCCATTTCTTCTGGACGATTCTGAGCGGTAGAATAGCGGCTGACTTAAAGGCATTAATGGAAAACATATGCGCATTCATATTCTTGGGATTTGTGGCACCTTTATGGGCGGGCTGGCAATGCTGGCTCGTGCACAAGGGCATCAGGTTACCGGTTCAGATAACAACGTTTATCCACCGATGAGTACGCTGTTGGAAAATCAGGGCATAGAACTGATTCAGGGCTACGATCCCTCTCAGCTTGATCCACAGCCGGATCTGGTCATCATCGGTAACGCCATGACCCGTGGTAATCCCTGCGTCGAAGCCGTGCTGGAACAGGGGATTCCTTATGTGTCTGGCCCGCAGTGGCTGCATGATCACGTACTGCCAGGCCGCTGGGTGATCGCTGTCGCGGGTACTCACGGCAAAACGACGACCGCAGGTATGGTGACCTGGATCCTCGAAGCCTGTGGCTACGAACCGGGTTATGTCATCGGGGGCGTGCCGGGGAATTTCGACGTTTCAGCCTGTCTGGGCAATAGCCCCTTTATGGTGATTGAAGCCGATGAGTACGACTGTGCGTTCTTCGATAAACGTTCGAAGTTTGTTCATTACAGCCCGCGTACGTTGGTTCTCAATAACCTAGAGTTCGATCACGCCGATATTTTCGACGACCTGAAAGCGATTCAGAAACAGTTCCACCATCTGGTTCGTCTGGTGCCTGGCCAAGGCAAAATTATTCTGCCAGAGCATGACACGCCGCTGAAACAAGTGATGGCGATGGGCTGCTGGAGTGAGCAGGAGTTTGTGGGTGAAACGGAAGCTTGCGCATGGGATGCGAAAAAGCTGACGCCGGATTCCAGTTCGTTTGCTGTCTCTCTGCATGGTGAAAAAGTCGGTGAAGTGCATTGGTCGCTGGTTGGCGAACACAATATGCACAATGGTTTGATGGCTATTGCTGCCGCCCGTCATGTCGGTGTTAAGCCAGAAGATGCCTGTAAGGCGCTGGATGGTTTCATCAATGCTCGTCGCCGTCTGGAGCTGCGCGGTGAAGCTTTTGGGGTCAGCGTCTATGATGATTTTGCTCATCATCCGACGGCGATCCTGGCTACGCTTGCCGCATTGCGCAGTAAAGTGGGCGGAACGGCGCGTATTCTGGCCGTTCTCGAACCGCGTTCAAACACCATGAAAATGGGCTTGAGTAAAAACGAGCTGGCACCTGCGCTGGGACGTGCGGATGAAGTGTTCCTGCTGCAACCGCAACATATTCCGTGGCAGGTCGCAGAAGTGGCTGAGCACTGTATCCAGCCTGCGCACTGGAGTGCTGATGTGGACTCGCTGGTGGATTTGGTGGTGAAAGCGGCTCTGCCTGGTGACCATATTCTGGTGATGAGTAACGGCGGTTTCGGCGGCATCCATAGCAAACTTCTGGATGCACTGGCCGCTAAGGCTCAGGTAGTTGAAGAGTTCTAACCCACAGAGTTCAGGCTTCGTTTACTGAAAAACACAGCTTCGGCTGTGTTTTTTTATGGCAAATCTACGGCGTCAAAAAAGCATAAAAAAAAGCTCCCGCAATACGCGGGAGCCAAAAGGTGTCGTCGGACAGGACGACGAGGGTCTCGGAAGCAAGAGAGCACGGCAGTGGCAGCTCTCTTTCCAGCCTCAACAGCGCAGATTTTTATCGCTGGTTTGTGGCTGTTGAACCCGGTAATGCTAAATGTGAAGGACAACTATAGGATGATGAAACAGTGGCTTATGCAGTAGCAGAGATCTTATTGATAGATTTCTGCCGCCGCGTGATAAGCACCGTCGTTGTGGGCTTCAATCACACGATAAGATTTTGCACCCATGCTGTCGGCTTTATCGGACAACTTTTGGCGAATATCCATAGAGACACCGTTAACGCCGCTGACGTTAATAACGCCCATCGGTTGTAAATTCTGAGCCTGATCGTTGGTGACCAGTTGTGCTGCTGAAGCGCTAAATGAGACGGCAGAGAATAGGCTAAGGGCAACAAGGCTAGTAATGATTTTCATGACAATTTCCTGATATTTTTGACGGTGATATCCATTTTTCATCGCACGTCGATTCATGTTTGGGATTCATCAGGTCTGTATTATCAAGATTGAAGGGCGCTTAGACGCTCTGGAAACTTGGTGTAGTGCAGTGATAAATCCATCGGGTATTTCGTTTTGATTCTGCAGACCTGGTTCTGTCCAGACCTCTTCGCTTTATCTACCAGAACGACTTATTGGTAAATCTCTGCGGTAGCGTGGAAGTTGCCTTCTTCACGAACTTCGATCACGCGAAAGGCTTTAGCACCTTGTTCGTCGGCTTTAGCTGACAGCGCCTGGCGAATATCTGAAGGAGCACCGGCGATGCCGCTGACGCTAATCATCCCAACGGACTGCAATTTTTGCGCCTGATTCTGTGTAACGGGTTGTGCTGCAAAAGCACCAAATGACAGGGCGGATAGAATGCTTAGTGTTGCGATAGCAGTAGTAACTTTCATGATTAACCTCGTCTATTTTATTATATGTCCGAACAAACAGTGATTCACATCACGGAAATGAGTATACATCTAGTAACTGAGAATATTAATAGCTTGCTAATAGTTTTTTGAGTGGTTATAAGTGTGCTTGATCTGTTTTTAATAACTAAAAGGTATTAAAATAGAGGGAAAAATAAACAAATCGACGTATTGGTATTTGAAATCAACTAGTTGAGATGAGTTGACTATTTGTGCGCAATTTTGCAGTTATTCGTACTAATGAAGCCGTTGCGTAACAATGATGTGACTTTTAATGAGCGATTTACCCGTGAAAAGCGCTGAGTTGGAAAGGCGTAATAAAAATCAGAGAAGTTTTTAAGGTACTTAAAGAGGCGGTGATGACTATTACCGGTATGGCGGGGAGTTTGCAGGATACCGTCAGAGGAAAATAGCGGGTAACCTGCACATAAAGGGTAATGCGGGCGGCTTATTAAACTGAAAAGAGAACTGTCTTACAGTTCCTGTTCGAAAAGGCTAAGAATCGCTTCGTACAGTTGCTTAACACTGAAGCCACGGGCTGGCGTAGTGAAAATGGTGTCATCGCCGGCAATGGTGCCCAAAATGCCTTCTGATTTGCCCAATGAGTCCAGTAGGCGAGCAATTAACTGTGCTGCCCCTGGGCTGGTTCGGATAACGACAACGGCTTCGTTGTAATCGATATCTAATACCAGATTCTTCAATGGACTGGTGGTTGTCGGAACACCGATTTCTGCAGGCAGGCAGTAGACCATTTCCATTTTTGCATTGCGGGTCCGTACCGCGCCGAATTTGGTCAGCATGCGTGACACTTTGGATTGATTGATGTTTTCGAAGCCATCTTCTTGTAAGGCGAGAACAATTTCGCCCTGGGAGCTGAACTTCTCTTCCTTCAATAACGATTTGAAGGCTTTGATCAGATCTTCCTGTTTAGCAGGATTACGCATTTTGCACCCTGAGGTCATAACGATAGTGTTGCAGATTATGCATATATTTGAATTTTTATTCAATAAATGTTCTGCAATGAATCTTGGATTATCCGGAATATCAGGTATGAAGCCAAGGCTGCATACGATTAAATGTGATGAATATGCCAACTTCATGCATTTTTAATGGAGCCAATGGTGAATAAATTGTTATGAAAATGATATTGTCCTGATGTTGGCTTCGGGTGTAATGTAACCGCCAGTTAACCTGTCGTGTTTCGTGACGCTATTTGGGATCTGATTGTTTTATGCCACTGAAGCATAAGCAAAATAATCTTAGATTAAGCCGACATACCACCTTAATGCTGCGTAACTTCTCACTATCGGATTTCCAGGATTGTGTTTGGTCATCCAGTAGATTAAGGTCATAACTAGATGAATTCACGGCGTTTTTTAAGTTTCTGTTAAAAAAGGAGTACAGGATGAAAGTTGCAGTTCTCGGTGCAGCTGGCGGTATCGGCCAGGCCCTCGCTCTTCTACTCAAGACTCAATTACCGTCAGGTTCAGAACTCTCTCTGTATGACATTGCCCCGGTAACACCGGGCGTCGCTGTCGACCTCAGTCATATCCCCACCGCTGTAAAAATCAAAGGTTTCAGTGGCGTTGATGCCACTCCTGCATTAGTGGGTGCTGATGTGGTGCTGATTTCAGCCGGTGTGGCACGTAAGCCTGGTATGGATCGTTCTGACCTGTTTAACGTTAATGCGGGTATCGTTCGCAATCTTATTGAACAAGTTGCGAAAACCTGTCCAAAGGCGTGCATTGGTATTATCACTAACCCTGTGAATACCACGGTAGCGATCGCTGCTGAAGTATTGAAGAAAGCCGGCGTTTACGACAAAAACAAATTGTTTGGTGTAACGACTCTGGATGCCATTCGCTCGAACACTTTTGTTGCTGAACTGAAAGGTAAACAGCCACAAGATATCGAAGTTCCGGTGATTGGCGGCCACTCTGGCGTCACTATTTTACCTTTGCTGTCACAGATCCCTGGCGTGACCTTCAGCGAAAGCGAAGCGGCGGATTTGACCAAACGTATCCAGAATGCAGGTACGGAAGTGGTTGAAGCTAAGGCGGGTGGCGGTTCTGCAACCCTTTCTATGGGGCAAGCGGCCGCACGATTTGGTTTATCTTTAGTGCGTGCGCTGCAAGGCGAAAGCAACATTGTTGAGTGTGCCTATGTTGAAGGTAATGGTGAATATACGCGCTTTTTTGCGCAGCCAATCCTGCTGGGTAAAAATGGCGTGGCTGAGCTGAAAAACATCGGTAAGTTGAGTGCGTTTGAACAAAGTTCTCTTGACGCTATGCTTGATGTCTTGCGTAAAGATATTGAACTGGGTGAACAATTCATCAATAACTGATCCCAGTAGATTGATGCTAAATCCACCGCCGGGGTTAAACCGGCGGTTTTTTTTGATAAATTTTCAGCTTTTATTAGGTACCCGAATTTTGCGCTCAATGCGTTGTGACGTTGTTGCATCAAAATAACGATTTGGCCAAATCATTGAAGGGTGGAGGCCGATGGCATCGGCAATGATACGTTCTCCTTTAGGCCACGGTCGTGACAGTGCATTTGCCAGTGTGGATGAACTTAGCCCAGCACTGCGAGAAACTGCCGCGAGCGTTGTTCCCCGTTTCCTCAGCGCGGCGATGATGTCCGCCTGATGCCAATTTTCTTTATGTCCTTTCATGTCTATACACAGTTAACTTGAAGATGCATTTTCCAGCATCTGAAAGTTGTCATTAATTCGACATGATAATACCCCAGCAAGACCCGGTAATATTTCACTAAAGAATCGTCGTATTTCCTCTCGGAACTGCTTTGTTGATGCGAAGTAACGGTTGTTTCTTACCTCCTCATTCATCACCTTCCACAGTCGTTCGATTGGATTCAGGTTCGGGCTGTAAGGCGGCAGGTAGTGAAGGTCGATATTCATCACGTAAGCCCAGTCTTTCACCAACCCACTGCGGTGATAACCTGCTCCGTCAAGGATAATGTGAATCT
>BHES01000034.1 GCA_003864575.1 Enterobacterales bacterium | reverse complement strand
CCAGCATCCACAGGGTGTCACATTCAGGCACTTCGTCGATAACAAAAAAGCCCGCGGCTTCTTTGGTCACCTGAATCTCGCTACCTACCTGTATGTCATGCAAGCGCGGGCTGAGTTTGCCTTCCGGAACGGTCACCAGATAGAACTCCAGATTGGGATCGCTGGGTGCGTTGACGTAGGAATAGGCACGCTGCACGCGTTCTCTGTCAATCTCCATCGACAGTTTGGCGAACTGCCCTGCGCTGAACGCATCGACCGGAGCGCTCACCGTGATGCTGAACAAACTGTCGGTCCAGTTTTCAATTTTGGTGACTTTGCCGTTAACCCAATCCGCCATAAAAATGCTCCTGTTGCAGGTCTGTGCCGGGAGCAGAAATCTGCTGCCCGATTTACCCTGCTGATTTTATTTCACATTCTATGAATCGATTATCGATTAAATGTTATCAGGCTGATCATTAGGGGTTAGATAGCCTCGCAGTCGTACAGTTATCTTTACGAGAATGGCACTAAAGTCCGCCAGTGATGTAAAGGTTGTTTTCCTCCAGACTCTCGCTTATTCACACCAGTTTGTTAATTTATGCGCCCGACGGCCTATCCGCACCAATACCGGCTATTTATGCTGATATCAGATGATCCGATTGATTAATGAACTGAAAAATGAAAAAACTGGAAAATATTCACCTGCTTGTGATGTTGGTTTTGTTGGTTGCTGTAGGGCAGATGGCGCAAACCATCTATGTGCCGAATATCGCGGATATGGCGCAGAGTTTGTCGGTTAAGCCAGGTGCGGTGCAGCGGGTGATGGCGGCCTATCTGATTGCTTATGGGTCATCGCAGCTGATTTATGGTCCGCTGTCTGACAACGTCGGCCGCAAACCGGTGATTCTGACCGGCATGATGATTTTCCTGGTGGGTGCGGCGGGTGCCATGATGGCGCAAAGCCTGACGCTGTTAATTGTAGCGAGCGCCGTTCAGGGGATGGGCACTGGCGTTGCCGGCGTGATGGCTCGTACCATGCCGCGTGATTTATACAGCGGTGGTGCGCTGCGTCAGGCTAACAGCTTGTTGAATATGGGTATTTTAGTCAGCCCACTGATTGCTCCGCTGATTGGCGGTGCCCTCGCTGCCTGGCTGGGCTGGCGGGCCAGTTTCGGTTTCCTGCTACTGCTTTGTGCCGGTGTGGCTTTTTCGATGTATCGCTGGCTGCCGGAAACGCGCCCGGTGAGTCAGGAACCGCGCGGAATGTTGAGCAGCCTGCGCCTGTTGTTGGCGGACGGTAATTTTAGCCGCTATCTGGTAATGCTGGTTGGCGCACTGGCTGGCGTGGCAGTGTTTGAGGCTAGTTGTGGCGTACTGATGGGTGGCGTGCTGGGGTTGAGTGCGATGACCGTCAGCATTCTGTTTATCCTTCCTATTCCTGCCGCTTTCTTTGGAGCCTGGTACGCCGGGCGTTCTGAAAAGAGTTTCCAGCAATTGATGTGGCACTCAGTGTTCAGCTGTTTACTGGCAGGTGTGCTGATGTGGATCCCCGGTTGGCTGGGTGTGATGAACATCTGGACGCTGATTGTCCCTGCGTCGTTGTTCTTCTTTGGCGCCGGGATGTTATTCCCTCTGGCGACCACTGGCGCGATGGAACCCTTCCCGTATTTGGCAGGAGCGGCCGGTGCGCTGGTCGGTGGTATGCAAAACGTAGGGTCAGGTCTGGTGGCGTGGATGTCCGCCATGTTGCCGCAAACCGGCCAGTTCAGTTTGGGCCTGCTGATGTTTGCCATGGCAATGCTGATATTGCTCTGCTGGTGGCCGATGGCCAATCGTCAGTAGGAGCAGGGCCATACCGTTTAGTTTTGTGCTCAGTGCATAAAAAAGCAGAACCCTAACGGCTCTGCTTTTTTGCTTTCTGGTGAGGGGTCAAATAATGAATTCGTGCAGCGCGGCGTCTTTCCGGTCCAAATAGTGCGTGGAGCGGATGCGGCGGATCGTGCGTGATTTACCGCGGATCAGCAGCGTTTCGGTGGTCGCCATATTGCCCTGACGGCTGATACCTTCCAGCAAATCGCCTTTGGTTATGCCCGTGGCGGAAAAAATCACGTTATCGTTACGCGCCATATCGTCGAGCTGTAAAACCTTACCGGCTTCGATGCCCATCGCTTTGCACCGTTCCAGCTCCACTTCGCCCATGCGGCGGTTCTCAGGCGTGTCGCCTTTAACGTGGTGGCGTGCCAGCAGGCGGCCCTGCATATCACCGTCGAGGGCGCGGATCACCGCCGCGGAAATCACCCCTTCCGGTGCGCCGCCGATGCCGTACAGCACATCGACTTCGCTCTCCGGCATACAGGTCAGTATGGTGGCCGCTACGTCGCCATCAGGAAACGCAAACACCCGCACGCCGGATTGCAGCATTTCGCGGATGGCGTCGTCATGCCGCGGTTTCGCCAGCACCGCAACCGTCAGTTCGCTCAGGGGTTTATTCAGTGCTTTAGCCACATTGGCGAGGTTTTCTGCCAGCGTCAGGTCAAGATTAATCGCGCCTTTGGCACCGGGACCGACGGCGATTTTTTCCATGTACATGTCCGGCGCATTCAGGAAGGAACCTTTGTCTCCCACGGCCAGCACGGCCAGCGCATTGGACTGGCCCATGGCGGTCATGCGGGTACCTTCAATCGGGTCTACCGCGATATCCACGGCATCACCGTTGCCGGTCCCGACCTTTTCACCGATATACAGCATCGGCGCTTCATCAATTTCGCCTTCGCCAATCACGATCTGACCGTCGATATCGACCTTATTCAGCATGATGCGCATCGCCTGTACGGCGGCATTATCGGCGAGGTTTTTGTCGCCACGACCCAGCCATTTATAACCGGCCAGTGCGGCCGCTTCGGTCACGCGGGAGAACTCGATAGCTAATTCACGTTTCATGGATAAACCTGTTTGGAAAAAGAAGGGGGTGAGGAAAATGCTCATCTCTGGGGCTGATTTTAGCACAGGGGTTTATGGCCGGGCTTCCATAAAAAAACTCCCCATGAAGGGGAGTTTGAAATGTGGTGTTGGCTGCCAGATCCGGCGGTCAATATGAGGCAATGTTATTCGTCGTGATCTTCCCATGAACGCACGCGGGCTACGGCTTTCTGCCAGCCTTTGTAGCGAACATTACGCTCAGTCGTTTCAATGCTTGGACGGAATTCACGCTCGATGGTCGCTTTGCTGCGGACTTCCTCGAGATCATTCCAGAAGCCGACCGCCAGACCTGCCAGGAACGCTGAGCCCAGTGCCGTCACTTCCAACACCGCAGGACGTTCAACACGGGTGCCGAGAATGTCTGACTGGAACTGCATCAGGAAGTTGTTGGCGACGGCGCCACCATCAACGCGCAGTGATTGCAGGCGAGTGCCGGAGTCGGCCTGCATCGCATCCAGAACGTCGCGGGTTTGATAGGCGATAGATTCCAGCGTTGCACGGATGATGTGATTGCTGTTGGCGCCACGGCTCAGACCGAAGATTGCGCCACGGGCATACGGGTCCCAGTAAGGCGCACCCAAACCGGTGAAGGCAGGCACCACGTAAACGCCGTTGGTGTCTTTCACTTTGCTGGCGAAATATTCGGAGTCCGTTGCGTCGCTGATAAGCTTCAGTTCGTCGCGCAACCACTGGATAGATGCACCGCCGACGAACACCGCACCTTCCAGCGCATAGTTCACCTCGCCGCGCGGACCACAGGCGATAGTGGTCAGCAGACCATTTTTCGATGCCACTGCTTCGGTACCGGTGTTCATCAGCAAGAAGCAGCCCGTGCCGTAAGTATTTTTCGCCATACCCGGCTGAACGCACAGCTGGCCGTAAAGTGCCGCCTGCTGGTCACCCGCAATACCGGCGATAGGAATACGCGTACCACCTTTACCACCAATGTTGGTCTGGCCGTAAATTTCAGACGATGGGCGAACTTCCGGCAGCATTTCGCGCGGAATATCCAGCGCTTCCAACATGCGCTCATCCCATTTCAGATCATGAATGTTGAACATCATGGTACGGGAGGCGTTGGTGTAATCCGTAACGTGAACGCGCCCCTGAGTCATTTTCCAGACCAGCCAGGTATCCACAGTACCAAACAGCAGTTCGCCACGTTTAGCACGCTCACGGGAGCCTTCGACGTTGTCGAGGATCCACTTCAGTTTGGTGCCGGAGAAATACGGGTCAACCACCAGGCCGGTGTTGTGACGGATGTACTCTTCCATGCCGTCTTTTTTAAGCTTTTCACAAATCTCAGCAGTACGGCGGCATTGCCAGACGATGGCGTTATAAATCGGCTTACCCGACTCTTTCTCCCACACGATGGTGGTTTCGCGCTGGTTGGTGATACCGATACCGGCGATCTGGTCTGAGTTAATGTCGGCCTTCGCCAGCACTTCTACCAGAACCGAGCTTTGCGAAGCCCAGATTTCCATCGGGTCGTGTTCTACCCAGCCAGATTTTGGATAAATCTGTGTGAATTCACGCTGTGAAACCGCGATGATATTGGCATCGTGGTCCAGGACGACGGCGCGGGAGCTGGTGGTACCTTGATCGAGTGCGACGATGTATTTTTTTTCGTGAGTCGTATCTGCTGACATAATCATATTCCTACGAATTAAGGTGCTGTGAACAGTTTAGCCGATCAGGCTTTGCGTTGTTTTGCTGGCTGCTGGAGAGCTTCTTCTTCTGCCTCATGAATTTCGTAAGGCAGGTGGCGACCAATCAGCGCTTTGTAACCGAAGGCACCGAGTGACGCGCCAATCAGTGGGCCAAAAATCGGCACCAGGAAGTAAGGGATGTCGCGGGCACCGGTGAAGGCAACTTTGCCCCAGCCTGCGAAGTAAGTGAAGATCTTAGGACCGAAGTCACGTGCCGGGTTAAGGGCGAAGCCGGTTAACGGACCCATTGACGCACCGATTACGGCGATCAGAATACCGATCAGTAACGGAGCCAGCGGGCCGCGTGGGATGCCGTTGCCGTCATCGGTCAGGGCGAGGATCAGCGCCATCAGAATTGCGGTGATCACCGTCTCTACCAGGAATGCCTGCAATACGCTGATGTGCGGGTTTGGATAGGTAGAGAAAATACCGGCCAGATCCAGACTTTCCACACTGCCGCGTACCATGTTGTGGCTTTGCTCGAAATCGAGGAACAGGTTGTAATATAGACCGTAAACCAGTGCGGCGGCGCAGAAGGCACCCGCCACCTGCGCGATGATGTAAGGCAGAACTTTGCGTCCTTCAAAGTTTGCAAACAGACAAAGCGCGACGGTAACCGCCGGGTTGAGGTGAGCGCCGGAAATCGCTGCGGTCAGGTAAATGGCCATTGCCACACCAAAACCCCAGACGATACTGATTTCCCACTGGCCAAAAGATGCTCCGGCAAGTTTCAGGGCAGCCACACAGCCTGCGCCGAAAAAGATGATAAGCCCGGTACCCAGAAACTCAGCGATGCACTGACCTTTTAATGTGGAACTCATGGTTTGGCTCATAGTCGGATCCTACAAAGGATAATGTTAATGGTAAGTTATAATTTTTCTTACTAGAAGTACGTGAACGTAATCGGAATAAGACGTTCATCATTAAATGAGAACGTAATGTGAATTTATCGTTAACGAGCATAAACGAGAAATAGCGAAATCAAATTTTGCGTGTTGTGTCATAAAAATGAGCGAATTCGAGTGTGTCGCACATTCCACCCACCTAAAAAAAGCGGTCCTTTGCTCTTTATTGACCGGTATTCATGGCATCGGGAGGAAATCTGATCCTTTCCCCGTCGAACGGAGTCGCCATAGCATCCGGGCACGATATGCGAAACAGCCCCACGGATCTCGCGACAACTCGCGCTTTTTAAGTCTTTACTGATAGTTTTGGCGATAAAATTGCAACAGACTGCGTGCTGGGCCGGTATGTTGCTAGACAGGGCAAGACTGGCTACATACAATCGTCTTTCAAGACATCAACGGATTTGACGGCGTTTCCCTCAGGAAACATCAACAAAATCTGTGTGGTGCGAGAATTTTTGAGTCGTATCCGGACGATGCGGCAGAACTTACAAGATGTGCGCCTTGCGAACATAAGAGGACCGAAGAATGTCATTTGAAGTATTTGAGAAATTAGAAGCAAAAGTTCAGCAAGCAATTGATACCATTACTTTGTTGCAGATGGAAATCGAAGAACTGAAAGAGCAGAACACCACTCTGTCTCAGGAAGTACAGCAGGCCAGCGGCAACCACGAGTCTCTGGTGCGCGAAAATGCTCAGCTGAAAGAAGAACAACACGTGTGGCAGGATCGTCTGCGTGCGCTGTTAGGTAAAATGGAAGAAGTCTGAGTCCCGATTTTCCCCATTAAAAAAGGACGCCTTGGCGTCCTTTTTCTATTGCGCTGTCGCAGCCGCAGGAAAGGCTTTACTCAATATCAAGCGGGTCTTCTGACAGAATGATGCCCGTGTTGTCTGCGTACAAGTGGTCACCGGTAAAGAAGGTCACGCTGCCAAAATTCACGCGGATATCGCTCTCGCCAATCCCTTCACTGGCGGCGCCAGCCGGGATAGCAGCCATTGCCTGAATACCGATATCCAGGTCCTGCAAGTCATCGACCTGACGGACAGCACCGTAGATAAGAATGCCTTCCCACTGGTTTTCCAGCGCCAGCGCAGCCAAGTCAGCGTCAAGCAATGCGCGGCGAACCGAACCACCACCGTCCACCACCAGAACCCGGCCTAAACCGTTTTGTTCGAGCAGATCATAGAGCAAGCCATTGTCTTCGAAGCACTTCACCGTGGTGATCTGCCCGCCAAATGAAGTACGTCCACCAAAGTTGGAGAACAAGGGTTCAACGACATTCACTTCTTCGTGATAGATGTCGCATAGTTCGGAAGTATCGTATTTCATAGGATTTCATCTGGTTGCTGCATGAGTGTTCAGTATATCCCTTTCTGCAGGGTGTTGGCAAAATCATCAATTGTTAAATTTTGCCAGGTGCGATGACCGTCACTCGTGGGTTAATTGAGCAACAGGCCCAACGCAAACAGCACGTTAGTCAGTAACGCCGCTTTCACCATATGTTCGAGTAAAGGTCGCACTTCCATTGAAGTTTTGGCGTTCTTCACACGGTGAATGTGGATAGCCAGCATCGGTATCGCCAGAAGAAACAGCCAGCCAGTCCAGTGACGTACATAGGCCGCAGAGAACATTGCCAGACATATCGCGGCGGCAGTCAGAATAATGGTGTGATAACGACGGGCATTTAACGGTCCCAGACGCACTGCCAGCGTATTTTTACCGTTAGCACTGTCGGTTTCGATATCGCGCAGATTATTAATATTCAGCACCGCAGTTGCCAGCAAACCGGTCGCCGTGGCGGGCAGCATGACAATCCAGTCAAAGTGCCCCGCCTGCAGATAGAACGTGCCGGCTACGCTTATCCAGCCGAAGAAAATCAGTACCGAAATATCACCCAGCCCCATATATCCATACGGGCGAGTACCCACGGTATAGGTGATGGCTGCGCCAATCGACAGTAAGCCGAGGATCAGAAAACCCAATACATCGCTGGGTTTCTGGCAGGCAACGGCAATCAGGGCAACCCCTGAAATCACCGTCAGCGCCACCGTCAGCATGATGGCTTGTTTCATCTGTGGGGCCGTGATCAGCCCTTTCTGCATACCGCGCAACGGTCCGACCCGGTCCGGTGTATCGCTGCCTTTCTCGGCATCGCCGTAGTCATTGGCAAGATTGGACAGAATTTGCAGCAGTCCTGCGGTCAGTAACGCCAGCAGGGCGATCAGCGGATGGAATACGCCTTGCAGACTGGCAATGGCGGATCCCATAACGATAGAAGCAAAGGCCAGAGGCAGAGTGCGTAAACGCAGACTTTCCAGCCAGGCTTTGGCAGGCGATGTGGTGGTGCAGGGAGTCATTATGCTCATATTATTTTTCGCTCAGTAAACCAGAAGTCTCGTTTAGAAATAACAAAGGGAGGCATAACGCCTCCCAATGGGTAACCTTCGAAACGTATGTGCGAATTATAAGATGAATCGGCTCAGATCTTCATCAGCTACCAGCTGATCAAGGTGGCTTCTAACATAATCTGCATCAATGTTTATGGAGATACCCTGACTTTCACTCGCGTCATAGGAGATATCTTCCATTAAACGCTCCAAAACCGTATGCAAACGACGCGCACCGATATTCTCGGTAGTTTCGTTAACCTGCCATGCGGCTTCTGCAATGCGGCGGATACCATCAGCGGTAAAATCAATGGTCACGCCTTCGGTTGCCATCAATGCTTTGTACTGATGCGTCAGCGATGCGCTTGGCTCGGTGAGGATACGTTCGAAGTCTTCAGTCGAGAGCGCCTGTAGCTCAACGCGGATCGGCAGGCGGCCCTGCAATTCCGGAATTAAGTCGGATGGCTTAGCCGTCTGGAATGCACCAGAGGCGATAAACAGGATATGGTCAGTTTTCACCATGCCGTGTTTGGTCGACACGGTACAACCTTCCACCAAGGGCAGCAGGTCGCGCTGAACGCCTTCACGTGAAACGTCCGGGCCTGAGTTTTGACCGGCGCGTTTACAGATTTTGTCGATTTCATCGATAAACACGATACCGTGTTGCTCAACGGCTTCGATTGCCTGTTCTTTCAGCTCTTCCGGATTGACCAGCTTGGCCGCTTCTTCTTCGACCAGCAGCTTGTAAGCTTCTTTAATAGGCATCTTGCGCGGTTTCTGCTTCTGACCGGCCATGTTCTGGAACATGGATTGCAGCTGGTTGGTCATCTCTTCCATGCCCGGAGGGGACATGATTTCGACACCCATCGGCGCGGCCGCAACGTTGATTTCAATCTCTTTGTCGTCGAGCTGACCTTCGCGCAGTTTCTTGCGGAAAGACTGACGTGCGGCAGAAGGTTCCTGCGCTTCGTCTGGTTGGCCCCAGTTATTCTTGGCAGGCGGGATCAGCACATCGAGAATACGTTCTTCGGCCAGTTCTTCAGCACGGTTACGGTTTTTGTCGATGGACTGCATGCGCACCATTTTCACGGCGGAATCAGTCAGGTCGCGGATAATAGAGTCCACTTCTTTACCGACATAACCCACTTCGGTGAATTTGGTCGCTTCCACTTTGATGAACGGCGCATTAGCCAGTTTCGCCAGACGGCGCGCGATTTCGGTTTTACCGACACCGGTTGGGCCGATCATCAGAATATTTTTTGGGGTGACTTCATGGCGCAGCGCTTCGTCGAGCTGCATGCGGCGCCAGCGGTTGCGCAGGGCGATGGCAACGGCGCGCTTCGCTTTGTCCTGGCCAATGATGTAGCTGTCTAATTCGCTGACTATCTCGCGCGGGGTCATTTCCGACATAGTTTTCGATCCTTACGCTTTAGAAGACAATTCTTCGATGGTGTGGAATTGGTTGGTGTAAATACAGATATCACCGGCGATGCTCAGCGATTTCTCAACGATTTCACGGGCGCTCAGTTCTGTATTTTCCAGCAACGCGCGGGCAGAGGCCTGAGCGTAAGGGCCACCGGAACCGATGGCGATCAGGTCGTTTTCCGGCTGGATAACGTCACCGTTACCGCTGATGATGAGCGACGCATTTTCATCGGCAACCGCCAGCAGCGCTTCAAGACGGCGCAGCATGCGGTCGGTACGCCAGTCTTTCGCCAGTTCCACGGCCGCTTTCACCAGATGGCCCTGGTGCATTTCCAGCTTGCGTTCGAACAGTTCGAACAGCGTAAAGGCGTCTGCGGTACCGCCAGCAAAACCAGCGATCACTTTGTCATTATACAGGCGACGTACTTTCTTCACGTTGCCCTTCATCACTGTATTTCCCAATGTGGCCTGGCCATCACCACCGATAACGACCTGGCCGTTGCGGCGTACACTTACAATTGTTGTCACGAGCAGTTCCTCGTTGCAGACGGGAAAGATCCCCGCGCTCTTGTGTTACACGCTATGTGTCACACAAGAGTACGAGGCATATTGAAGTAATAGATTGGGGGGGGAAAACGGGTTTTCAACCCCCGGTTGCGAGGGGAATGCAACCGGAGATGCCTGCGCTCTTCAGGCGGGACAGAGTGCCGTCGGCACCTGAGCGATTATTGTAAGGACCTATAACAACACGATTCCAGCCACCACCCGTGGTTATCCGGCCTTCAAAGCCTTCAAATGCCAGTTTGGCGCGCTGCGATTCTGCCTGCTCGGTTCCCTTGAACGAGCCACACTGCACCATGAAGTGCTGCGTCTTTTCCTGCTCTTTCGGCTTGTCTTTTGGTTTCTCAGGGGCGACCTGAGTGATCGCCGCGGGTTGTTGCTGCACTGGTTGTTCTTTCGGTTTTGGCTTCGGTTGAACAGGCTGAGTCTGCGGTGCGCGAACTGGCTGTGTTTGCACCTGCGCTTGTGGCGCACGAACGGGTTGTTGCGGAATAACCGGCTGGACGCTTCTGTGCGTCGTCACGGGTTGTTGCGTATTTTGCTGATAAGCCGGCGGCTGCGTATAAGGTTGCTGCGTCGTGGTCTGGCGCTGAACGGGAGCGGTGCGCGTGACCTGCGAAGGATCGTTATACGGTACTTCAGACAGCGTAGTTGGCGTCTGGCGCATATCAGCCTGCATCTGATCAAGTAACTGGCGCTGCTCCGGCGTCAGTTGGGTTTTGGTCTGCGCTGCGCCCCCGGCGGTTGGCTCGGTGGGCGTGGCGACACCCATCTGCCGGTTTTCCAGCTCTTTAATGTAGCGCCAGCGCTCTTCCGGTTTCGGCGGCAAGCCGTTGCCCGGCCGCACAGGGTGCGTCGGCATAATGGCAGCATCTTCAGGTTTATTGTGCGTAATGAAATAGAGGCCACCGATAAACACCACCAGGACCGCAACGGCTAAGACCACCATGGTTTTGGAGATTATCGGGGAACTGCTTTTTTTCTTCCGGCTGGTACTTTTCCGCCGCGCTCCTGAGCGCCCACGGCTTACATAGTCTTTTTGTGCCACTATCGTTTCGCTGTGTCGTTGTATTGAGAGAAGTGCGTCATGTTACTGAACCCTGAGCCTTTACTGAAACGAAAACTTGCTGAAGGAGAAACATCTCATCAGCGCTTGGGGGCAGCAGTGCTGCCACGGACAATCAGTTCGCTTTCCAGCAGACGCGAGCCACTCTGCACTGAATTGCCATAAAGCTGTTCCAGTAACAATAACATGGCCTGACGTCCAAGCTGGAATCTTGGCTGTGCAACGGTTGTCAGCGGGGGATCAAAATACTGGCTGAGCTTAATGTCATCAAAGCCAACAACCGAGAGATCCTGCGGGATTTGCAGACCCATTTTTTTGGCCTGATACATTGCACCAATAGCCATGACGTCGTTATGGCAAAAAATTGCCGTCGGCGGTACCGGCTGGTTCATCAGTTCCGCCAGCGCCAGCGCGCCTGATTCATAACTGAAATCACCTTTGGCCGTATAGCTGTTTTCTACCGTCAGCCCGTTGCGACGCAAAGCCTGAATATACCCCTGCGAGCGATACTGACACAGCGGCATACTGTCTGGCCCGGCGATACACCCGATGCGCTGGTGGCCCAGGCTAATCAGGTAATGTACGGCTTCGTAGGCTGCCGTCAGGTTGTCGATATGTACTGTCGGCAACTCCAGTTCCGGCGCGAATTCATTCGCCATCACCATCGGTGGTAAGTTGCGCTGCTCTTCTTTACTGGCATCGAAAGGGAGATCAGAGCCCAGCAGCAGCATGCCGTCAATCTGCTTGGTAATAATCAGATTGATAAAGGTCTTTTCCTGCTGATTCTGCTGCGCGCAGTCACCGATCAACACCAGATAACCATTCTCGGCGGCAGTACGCTCGATCCCCTGGATCACATCGGCGAAATAGGGATCGCAAATGTCGGGGACGATCACCAATATCGTGCGGGATTCATTGCGCTTAAGGTTACGTGACAACGCGTGAGGAGAATAACCCACTGCCATGACAGCCTGTTCAACCTTCTGACGGGTTGGGGCCGAGACCTTTTCCGGGTTCATTAGGGCGCGAGATACGGTTGCTGTCGAAACACCCGCCATTTCAGCCACATCTTTCATCGTAGCGGCGGTCAATTCTTTCTTTTCGTCCAACGCATCTCTCCTTGCAACTGCATCATTCTGATACGACAACATGGAATTTTCCTCAACGCTACCCTGGTTCCCTGAGATTCAGCCTGTGCAAATCCGGCGCTTAGCGCGTCCGGCTCACGATGGCTGCGTAGCTCATCACATTCTAAACAGTTTGTGGTTAGGATTTGTTACCTAATTTGCATGAAAAGTGTGACCCAGATGCTTTTTTTCGATCCATCCCGCAGAAAACCTCAGGGCTTTCGCCCATCAGCTGTCGATCGGGTCAACATCCAGCGTCCATTTCACTTTTCTGGCCTGGGGTAAATTGGCGATCAAAGGTTGAGAACTTTTAATCAAATGCTGCAAAACGCGGCGGGAAGGATGCTGCAATAAGAGCTGCCAGCGGAAGCGGCCATTACGTTTGGCCGCCAGCGCCGGAACCGGACCTAAAATCCACAGGGAGTCATCTTTCAGCGGGCTGGCTTCAAACAGGTTACGCAATTGCTGCAAAAACAGCGCGGATTGCTGATTGTCGTGGTCTTCCGAGCGAATCAAAATATGGCTGGTGTAAGGCGGTAAAAACACGCTTTTGCGCTCCGCCAGCGTTTGTTTGGCGAAGGCATCGTAGCCCTGCTCAAGCAGTACTTTCAGCAATGGATGCTCGGGATGGTGCGTTTGTAACACCACTTCGCCCTGTTTACCTGCACGGCCCGCGCGGCCAGAAACTTGCGTATACAGCTGAGCAAAGCGTTCTGCCGAACGGAAATCTGCCGAGAATAATGCGCCATCAACATCAAGCAGCGACACCAGTGTGACATCCGGGAAGTGGTGGCCTTTGGCCAGCATCTGCGTACCGATGAGAATACGCGCGCCGCCGCGATGCACTTCCGCCAGATGCTGTTCCAGCGAGCCTTTGCGGCTGGTGGTATCGCGGTCGATGCGGGTGATCGGCGTATCGGGGAACAGCGGCGCCAGTTCATGCTCCAACTGTTCGGTGCCTACGCCGACGGAGACCAGTTGCGTCGACCCACAATGCGGGCACTGGTGAGGCACGGCACGCTGACTATCGCAGTGGTGGCAGCGCAACTGACGCTGATTCTGGTGCAGCGTGTAATAGTGATCGCAACGCTGACATTCGGCTATCCAGCCACACTCGTGGCACAGCAGCGCAGGGGCGTAACCGCGTCGGTTAAGGAATAGCATCACCTGATTGTCTGCTTTCAGATGCTGCTGCATGCGCTGGATCAGCGGCTGCGAAAGGCCGACTTTCAGCGCCATTCCTTTTAGATCAATGAGATGCTGTTGTGGTGGCTTGGCATTACCGGCACGCTTGGTCAGCTTCAACTGGCGATATTTACCCAGTTCGACGTTGTGCAGGGTTTCCAGCGCCGGCGTCGCGGAGCCCATGATGATGGGAATATTTTCTTCGTGCGCGCGAAAGACGGCTAAATCACGGGCGTGATAGCGCCAGCCTTCCTGCTGTTTATAGGAGCCGTCGTGCTCTTCATCAATGATGATCGCACCCAGCCGGGCAAAGGGCGTAAAGAGGGAAGATCGGGTGCCGATGACGATACCCGCCTCGCCATTGCGTGCGCGTAGCCAGACGGCCAGGCGTTCGCTGTCATTCAAACCGGAGTGCAGCACATCAACAGGCGCACTGAAACGCTCGCGAAAACGGGCGATTGTCTGTGGCGTCAGGCCGATTTCCGGCACCATCACCAGTGCCTGACGGCCCTGTGCCAGAATGTTTTCGAGCACGCTCAGATAGACTTCCGTTTTCCCCGATCCGGTCACGCCCGCCAGCAACCAGGCGGAAAATTGCTGATCTTCGCTGCGAATGGCCCCGACGGCGGTGGCCTGCTCGGTATTCAATCGCAGGCGTTCGCCCACGACGGTGAAGTTTGTTCGCCAGTCCTGAGTGGCAGGCGCGATGCTGCGTAAATCGGCCAGCCCTTTGGCGCGTAACGCCTGCAGGGCGGCATCGGTCAGTTCGAGATCATTGACCTGATGGCGATAAACACCCCCTTGCATCAGTGCGGCCATGGCCTGCTGCTGTTTGGCTGCCCGTTTCAGGCTGTCGAGCGGCGTCGCGCGCCCCTGTTCGGTGGCGAACCATTGCCACAAGGGCGTGAGTTCGGCGGGTTTCCCCTGGCGCAGCAAAACGGGAAGGGCGTGAAACAGCACTTCGCCCACGGGGAAATGGTAGTAGTCGGTCGCCCAGAGAAGAATGCGCCACAAATCTGGCGTAAACAGGCTGGTGGTGTCGAGCACCTCGCGCACCGGTTTGAGTTTATCAAGCCCGAATTCGCTGGTGTCGCTGATGGCTGTCACAATGCCAATCGCGTCGCGTTTACCAAAAGGCACGCTGACGCGACAACCCTTCACCACCTGCATACCCTCAGGTAAAAGATAGTCAAACGTGCGGGAGAGCGGAACGGGTAAAGCAACGTGGGCAACAGGCATCGGGGGTCCAGACTTTAAAAAAATGACGAGATAGTGTACACTGTGTCACTCGAAATGCATGAACATCATTGCGCGGTCCCCAAGGATTCTGTATGATTCGCCGCCTTTGGTGCATTTCGCATCAAAACCTATCATCCACTACTACGCGTGGTGTCCGACGAAACAGGGTTGGATAGCGACGCGGCCTTAAGAAGAGGTTTTCCATGAAAAAAGGTATTCACCCTAAATACGTAGAAGTTACTGCATCTTGCTCATGCGGTAACGTAATCAAAACTCACTCAACTGTGGGTCATGATCTGAACCTGGACGTGTGTGGCGAATGTCACCCGTTCTACACTGGTAAGCAACGTGAAGTCGCTACCGGTGGCCGTGTTGACCGCTTCAACAAGCGTTTCAGCATGCCAAGCAGCAAGTAATCGCTGTTTGAGAGCAAAAAAACCCGCTTCGGCGGGTTTTTTGTTGTCTGGAATTCAGACACGTCATTATTTACTGCACGGGCGCGACTCACAACCAATGACGCCTGCACGACATTGCGCACAGGCTGCTCATCATTTCGCTTAATATTCCCAGGTATCGGGATCCACACCCAGTTCACGCATCAGGATCTTCGCCGCTTCCGGAATTTCATCACTGCGTTCTTTGCGCAGATCTTCGTCATTCGGTAATGGCTGTCCGGTAAAGGCGTGCAGGAAAGCCTCACACAATAATTCACTGTTGGTCGCATGACGCAGGTTGTTCACCTGGCGACGAGTGCGTTCATCGGTGAGAATTTTGAGGACTTTCAGCGGAATGGATACCGTGATTTTCTTAACTTGTTCGCTTTTCTTACCGTGTTCAGCGTATGGGCTGACATATTCGCCGTTCCACTCAGCCATGGGACACCTTAAATTTATCAAAAAAAAATAATATTCTGAAAACCGGGGGATTATGCCCGATTTTCGCTGATCTCACTAAATAAATGTCCCTCTGGGACCGGGTAATATCAGAGAAATGTGCGCTGTGCTGTTCATTCGGTCGGCGGACTGGTCTGTCTACGCACCCCCTGAACCTTCTGATACTGATAACGCTATAATTTTAGCGGGTATTGCCCTGTTGCTCAATCTATACGCAAAGAAGTTTAGATGTCCAGATGTATTGACGTCTATCTCGCCAGCGATTAATCTTTGTTACCGCATCCTCAGCATCCCGGCAGAGAGAAACAACTATGACACTCAAGCAAGCGACGATTGCCGTTGGCAGTGGCCTGAACAGTGACCAGCAATATGGCTGCGTCGTTCCGCCAATTCACCTGTCCAGCACCTACAATTTCGAAGACTTTAATCAGCCAAGAGCCCATGACTATTCACGACGCGGAAATCCGTCGCGTGACGTCGTACAGCGCGCGCTGGCCGATCTCGAAGGCGGGGCCGGTGCGGTGATGACCAGCAGCGGCATGTCGGCGATTCATCTGGTATGTACAGTGTTTCTCAAACCTGGTGATCTGCTGGTCGCACCGCATGACTGTTATGGCGGCAGTTACCGCCTGTTTGACAGCCTGAGCAAGCGCGGCGCGTACCGCGTGCTGTTTGTCGATCAAGGCAATCCGCAGGCGCTGGCGGCTGCACTGGCTGAAAAACCGAAACTGGTGCTGATCGAAACCCCGAGTAATCCGCTGTTGCGCGTGGTCGATATTCAGGCGATTTGCGAGGCGTCACACGCCGCCGGTGCGCTGACCGTCGTAGACAACACCTTCCTCAGCCCGGCATTGCAGCAACCGCTGAAACTTGGCGCAGACTTAGTGGTCCATTCATGTACTAAATATCTTAACGGTCACTCAGATGTCGTCGCGGGTACCGTGATTTCCAAAACGGCTGAGCACGCCACCGAACTCGCCTGGTGGGCCAATAATATCGGCGTAACCGGCGCGGCTTTTGACAGCTATTTACTGCTGCGTGGCCTGCGTACCCTGACGGTGCGCGTGAAACAGCAGCAGGAGAATGCGCTGGCGATTGTGGCGTATTTACAGCAGCAATCTTTGGTGAAAAAGCTGTATCATCCGTCCCTGCCAGAGAACCAGGGGCATGAGATTGCCTGCCGTCAACAGTATGGCTTTGGCGCCATGATCAGTTTTGAATTCGACGGAGATGAAGCCCGTTTGCGGCACTTCCTCTCCGAATTGAAGCTATTTACCCTCGCAGAGTCTCTGGGTGGGGTTGAAAGTCTGATTTCCCATACGGCGACCATGACCCACGCAGGCATGGCACCGCAAGCGCGTAAAGCGGCGGGGATCTCCGATAGCCTGCTCAGAGTTTCTGTAGGTCTTGAAGATAGCGAAGATTTGATTGCCGATCTGGAACACGCATTCCAGGCGGCGGCAACGAGGTAAGTATGAATGCAATAGCGGTAGCAGCACCGGCGGGAAGTCGGCAGTTGCATAAGTTTGGTGGTAGCAGTCTGGCCGACGTGAAGTGTTATCTGCGCGTGGCCGGTATTATGGCTGAGTATGGTAATCCGGGCGACATGATGGTGGTGTCCGCTGCGGGCAGCACCACGAACCAGCTGATCAGCTGGTTGAAGCTCAGCCAGACCGATCGCCTGTCGGCACATCAGGTACAGCAGGCATTACGCCGCTATCAAAGTGAGCTGATATCGGGTCTCCTGCCACCGGAGATGGCTGAACCGCTTATTGCAAAGTTTATCCAGGATCTTGAACGTCTGGCGACGCTGCTCGACGGTAAAATCACTGATGCCACGTATGCCGAAGTCGTCGGGCATGGGGAAGTGTGGTCTGCCCGGCTGATGGCCGCGCTGCTGGCAACCAAAGATCTACCCGCCGCCTGGCTTGACGCCCGCGACTTTCTGCGTGCAGAACGTGCTGCCCAGCCTCAGGTTGATGAGGGGCGTTCATACCCGCTGCTGCAACAATTGCTGGCACAGCATCCGCAACAATATTTGGTGGTGACCGGTTTTATCTCGCGCAATGAAGCGGGTGAAACCGTGCTGCTGGGCCGTAACGGCAGCGACTACTCTGCCACGCAGATTGGCGCGCTGGCGGGTGTTAACCGGGTGACAATCTGGAGCGACGTCGCCGGGGTTTACAGTGCTGACCCGCGCAAAGTGAAAGATGCCTGTTTGCTGCCTTTATTACGTCTCGACGAAGCCAGCGAACTGGCCCGTCTGGCCGCGCCGGTGCTGCATACCCGTACCTTGCAGCCTGTTTCCGGTAGCGATATCGACCTTCAGTTGCGCTGTAGTTACCAGCCAGAGCAGGGCTCAACCCGTATTGAACGCGTGCTGGCCTCCGGGACCGGCGCGAAAATCGTCACCAGTCATGACGATATATGCCTGATTGAAATCGTTATTCCATCTGAGCATGACTTCCAGCTGGCACATAAAGATGTCAACGTGCTGCTCAAGCGTGCTCAGGTGAAACCGCTGGCGACCGGCATTCATCCCGACCGCAATCTGCTGCAACTCTGCTACACCTCTGAAGTGGCGGGCAGTGCCTTGCAGGTGCTGGAAGATGCTGGGTTACCAGGGCGTTTGACCCTGCGTGAAGGGCTGGCGCTGGTTGCGCTGGTCGGCGCTGGCGTTTGCAAGAACCCTCTGCACAGCCACCGTTTCTATCAGGAGCTGAAAGATCAGCCGGTTGAGTTTATCTGGCAGGCAGAAGACGGCATTAGTCTGGTGGCGGTGCTGCGTCTCGGGCCGACCGGGCATCTGGTTCAGGGGTTACATAACACGCTGTTCCGCGCTGAAAAACGCATTGGCCTGATGCTGTTCGGCAAAGGCAACATTGGCTCACGCTGGCTCGAGCTTTTTGCCCGTGAGCAGAAAAATATTTCCGCCCGCAGTGGTTTCGAATTCGTACTGGCCGGCGTGGTGGACAGCAAACGCAGCCTGCTCAACTATGATGGGCTGGACGCCAGCCGCGCCCTGGCCTTCTTTGGTGACGAAGCACGCGATCACGATGAAGAGTCGCTGTTCCTGTGGATGCGCGCGCACCCGTTCGATGATTTAGTGGTGCTCGACGTAACCGCCAGCGCAGAACTTGCCGACCAGTATCTGGATTTTGCCAGCTACGGCTTCCACGTCATCAGTGCGAATAAAGTGGCGGGTGCGTCCAGCAGCCATAAATACCGCCAGATCCGCGATGCTTTCGCGAAAACGGGCAGCCACTGGTTGTACAACGCCACCGTCGGTGCCGGTTTACCGGTCAATCACACCGTACGCGACCTGCGTGAAAGCGGCGACAGCATTCTGGCCATCAGCGGGATCTTCTCCGGCACGTTGTCCTGGCTGTTCCTGCAATTTGACGGCACGCTGCCTTTCACCGAACTGGTGGATTTAGCCTGGCAACAGGGGTTGACAGAACCAGACCCGCGCGTTGATCTCTCCGGCCAGGATGTGATGCGTAAACTGGTGATTCTGGCACGCGAAGCGGGATATGACATCGAGCCTACGCAAGTGCGCGTGGAGTCTCTGGTGCCGCTGGGTTGTGAAACCGGCTCGGTGGATCAATTTTTCGAAGACGGTGAAGCGCTCAATCAGCAAATGCTGCAACGTCTGGAAGCGGCGCGTGAAATGGGCCTGGTGCTGCGCTATGTGGCGAGATTTGATGCCAACGGCAAAGCGCGTGTGGGTGTCGAAGCGGTACGTGATGACCATCCGCTGGCGTCGTTATTGCCATGCGATAACGTCTTTGCCATAGAAAGCCGCTGGTATCGTGACAACCCGCTGGTGATCCGCGGGCCAGGTGCCGGGCGCGATGTCACGGCAGGTGCCCTCCAGTCTGACCTTAACCGTTTGACGCAATTGCTTTAACTTGACTCAACCCTTCCGGCACCCGCCGGAAGGGGCGATATGTATTTCTCTCATCATCTTGCCCTGTAAAACCCCCAACTTGAAATTCCTTCAATTTGAATGAAGATTAATCATATGCAGACGCATTTTTGGCGTTGACAGTTTTGCTGACTTCCTTCATTGTCTATCCATACGCCTAGACGTCTAGACGCTTACAGTGTAAGCCAAAATAAGCCAAGTAATTGAAGTTGCGGCAAGGCGGCAAGTGAAGAATCCTGATGAGCTTACATCAGTAAGTGATTCAGGTGATTGAGCGTAGCCAACGCAGCAGCAGCTTCAAGTACGAAGGGTAATTAATACGAAGTGAGTCACGAGGTAGATAGCATGAGTTTTTTCCACGCCAACCAGCGCGAAGCGTTGAACCAGAACCTGGCCGAACTGCAGGGTCAGATTAACGTCTCTTTTGAATTTTTCCCGCCGCGCACCAGCGAAATGGAAGATACGTTGTGGAGCTCAATTGATCGTCTAAGCAGCCTCAAGCCAAAATTCGTTTCTGTGACCTACGGGGCTAATTCCGGCGAGCGTGACCGTACGCACAGCATTATCAAAGGCATTAAAGAGCGCACCGGTCTGGAAGCAGCACCGCATTTGACCTGCGTGGACGCCAGCCGTGAAGAGCTGATTCAGATTGCCCAGGATTACTGGCAGAGCGGCATTCGCCACATTGTGGCTCTGCGTGGTGATTTGCCACCGGGCGGCGGTAAGCCTGATCTTTACGCGACCGATCTGGTGCATTTGCTCAAAGGCGTGGGCGATTTCGATATCTCTGTCGCCGCTTATCCGGAAGTTCACCCGGAAGCTAAAAGCGCGCAGGCTGACCTGATTAACCTGAAGCGTAAAATCGACGCTGGTGCCAACCGCGCCATTACCCAGTTCTTCTTCGACGTTGAAAGTTATCTGCGTTTTCGTGACCGCTGCGCCGGGCAGGGCATTGATGTAGAAATCGTGCCGGGTATTCTGCCGGTGTCGAACTTCAAACAGTTGACCCGCTTTGCCACCATGACCAACGTGCGCGTACCGCAGTGGATGGTCGGTCAGTTCGAAGGCTTAGATGATGATGCGGAAACCCGTAAAATGGTGGGCGCTAATATCGCGATGGACATGGTGAAAATCCTCAGTCGCGAAGGCGTGAAGGATTTCCACTTCTACACCCTAAATCGCGCGGAGATGAGCTACGCTATCTGCCATACGCTGGGTGTACGCCCGGATGCGGCCGCGCCAATCCGTGCTGCGGTCTGATGCTTTGCTCTGATTATGTTGTGATATAAACCTGACATCAGGCGAAAAAAAACCGGCTTAATCGCCGGTTTTTTGTTTTTGGCATTCTGCTAGCCTGTGTTACGCATACCCGCCGCGACACCGGCGATCGTCACCATCAGCGCCTGTTCAACATGGGCATCTGCGGTATCACCGGCTTTTTCCAACTGACGTGAACGGTGAAGCAGTTCAGCCTGTAGAACGTTCAACGGGTCGGTATAGACGTTACGTAATGCGATGGACTCGGCAATCCACGGTAAATCGGCCATCAGATGGTCATCGTTGGAAATCGCCAATACCACGTTGATATCGCTTGCCAGCTGGTCACGCAGCTTCTGACCGAGCGGCCACAGCTCTTTGTCGACGAGACGCTGATCGTAGTACTCAGCCAGCCACAGGTCAGCCTTGGCAAATACCATTTCCAGCATACCTATGCGGGTAGAGAAGAATGGCCAGTCACGGCACATGGACTCCAGCTCGTCGCGCTTCCCTGCATCAACAACGGCTTGCAGACCCGCACCGGCGCCTAACCAGGCGGGCAGCATCAGGCGGTTTTGCGTCCAGGCGAAGATCCACGGAATAGCGCGCAGACTTTCAACGCCGCCGCTGGCTTTGCGTTTCGCCGGGCGAGAACCCAACGGCAGCTTAGCCAATTCCTGCTCCGGCGTAGCGGCGCGGAAATAGGGAACGAAATCTTTGTTTTCGCGCACGTAGCCGCGGTACATCTTGCAGGAGACGTCGGAGAGCTGCTCCATAATCTCCACCCAGGCTTTTTTCGGCTCTGGTGGGGGTAACAGGTTGGCTTCCAGAATCGCGCCGGTATAGAGCGCGAGGCTGCTGATGGTCACTTCCGGCAGGCCGAATTTAAAGCGGATCATCTCGCCCTGTTCGGTGACCCGCAGGCCGCCTTTCAGGCTACCCGGTGGTTGCGACAGCAGTGCGGCATGGGCAGGTGCGCCGCCGCGACCAATCGAGCCGCCGCGTCCGTGGAACAGTGTCAGCAATACGCCGGCTTTCTCGCAGGTTTTGATCAGTGCGTCCTGTGCGCGGTATTGCGCCCAGGACGCTGCCATTACACCTGCATCTTTTGCGGAGTCGGAATAACCGATCATCACCATTTGTTTGCCCTGAATGCAGCCGCGATACCAGTCGATGCTCAGCAGTTGAGTCATGACGGAGTCGGCATTGTTCAGATCGTCGAGGGTTTCAAACAGTGGTGCGACCGGCAGGGTGAACGGGCAGCCTGCCTCTTTCAGCAGTAAATGTACCGCCAGCACGTCTGACGGCGTTTTCGCCATCGAGATCACGTAGGCGGCAATGGAGCCTTCTGGCGCTTCGGCGATCACCTGACAGGTGTCGAGCACTTCTTTGGTGTACTCGCTCGGTTCCCAAAAACGTGGAACGAGTGGACGCTGGGAATTCAGTTCGCGGATCAGGAAAGCCTGCTTATCAGACTCTGACCAGCTTTCGTAGTCGCCGAGGCCCAAATAACGGGTGATTTCAGCAATCGCGTCGGTGTGGCGAGTGCTCTCCTGGCGGATGTCGATACGTACCAGCGGCACGCCGAAACAGCGCACGCGGCGCAGCGTATCCAGCAGTTGGCCGTTAGCAATTATGCCCATGCCGCAGGCTTGTAATGACTGATAGCAGGCGTACAGCGGTTCCCACAGCTGATCGTTGTTGACCAGTAAATCATGCGGGGACGGCAGGCGTTCGCCCTTCAGGCGCGCTTCCAGATAGGTTTGGGTGGAAAGCAGCTGAGCGCGCAGACGTTTCATGATGGCGCGATAGGCTTCTGGCTCGCCATCGCCACCGGCCAGTTCACGCAGCTCAGGCGTACATTCGGTCATCGAAAGCTCAGAGACCAGCACCGCGATGTCGCGCAGGAACAGGTCAGTGGCTTTCCAGCGGCTCAGCAACAGGACATGACGGGTGATATCCGCGGTGACGTTCGGGTTACCGTCGCGGTCGCCGCCCATCCATGAGGTGAAGCGCACCGGCACGGCTTCAACGGGCATTTTGTAATCGAGCGAGGTTTCCAGCTGTTCGTTAAATTCGCGCAGGAAAGCCGGTACGCCTTCCCACAGGCTATTTTCCACTACGGCAAAGCCCCATTTGGCCTCGTCAACAGGAGAAGGGCGGTGTTTGCGAATTTCGTCGGTATGCCATGACTGGGCAATCAGTTGGCGCAGACGGCGCATGATCTGTTTGCGTTCGTAGTCGGCCAGATCGTTATGGTCGAGCTGCTTGAGGCAGTTGTTCACCTCCACCAGTTTGTGGATCAGCGTCCGGCGGGCAATTTCGGTCGGATGAGCAGTTAACACCAGCTCGATAGACAGTTCTTCAACCGCGTCACGCAGTTGTTGGGAAGTCAGATTTTTGGACTTCAGGCGTTCAATCCGCTGTGCCAGCGCATCCGGATTACTCGCGGCTTCGCCGTGCGGCGAAATGCTGTGATATTGCTCAGCAACGTTGGTTAAATTCAAAAACTGGCTGAATGCACGGGCCACAGGCAACAGTTCGTCGTTGGACAAATTTTGCAGTGTGGAAAGCAGTTCCTTACGATCGGCCTCATTACCGGCGCGTGAGGATTTGGATAACTTACGAATTTTCTCAACACGATCAAGGATATGCTCTCCCAACGTATCTTTGATCGTGTCGCCAAGCAGTGTACCTAACATACTGACGTTACTGCGCATTGCGGAATATTGTTCGTTCATATCGCCTCTGACCCTCTACTCGTTCTTTTATTTAAAATTATATTTTCTGTAAATACCTATCACCCGTAAGACGCTGTCGCCTTGATTCATTTTTACACTGCGAACTGGATCACATTTTCAAAAACAGCCACTGTTTTACCGCAAAATGGTCCATTTCCTCATAAGAAAAAGGGTGTTTTTGGCAAACTTGCTGAATTTTCATCATCGCCAGCCTGATATCAGTTTGGCTAATCACGCTTTTGTACAGTATCAAAGGGCACCCGCAGGTGCCCTGTTTGTTTCTGTCACAGCGGCAATACAGAATTAGTGGAAGCAGAAATGGTGTACGACCTGCGTGATCAACTCGCGGGTCGGTTTGATAAATGCCGTATCAAGGTATTCATCTGGCTGATGCGCCTGTTCGATTGAGCCTGGGCCGAGCACCAGCGTCGGGCATAGCTCCTGAATAAACGGGGCTTCAGTGCAGTAGTTGACGATCTCCGTTTCCACACCGAGCAGTTTTTCCACCACCTGCACCAGTTGGTGGTCCGGCGGGCATTCGTAACCTGGGATCGGCGGGTGCAGTTCCTCGATAGCCACCCGGCCCGGCCAGCGGCTGCTCACCGGTTCCAACGCTTCTTGTAGCAGCCCGTCCAGATCCGACAGTGTCAGACCCGGCAGCGGGCGGATATCCATGTGAAGTTCGCAGCAGGCGCAGATGCGGTTGGCCGCGTCGCCGCCGCTGATATGGCCAAAGTTCATGGTTGGATAAGGAATAACAAACCCGCTGTGGTTGTAGCGCTCTTTCAACGTATTACGCAGGCCAATCAGTTGGGTGATGGAGTCATGCATCAGATCGATGGCGTTGACGCCGCGTCCCGGATCACTCGAATGGCCTGACTGACCAGTAATGCGGATGGCGTTCGAGATGTGGCCTTTGTGCGCGCGTACCGGTTTGAGCGAGGTCGGTTCGCCGATGATCGCGCAGTCCGGGCGAATGGCCGTATTCTTCGAAAAATAGCTGGCGCCAGCCATGGTGGTTTCTTCATCGGCGGTGGCCAGAATATATAGTGGTTTAGTCAGTTTGGTGATGTCGACATCACGCAGTGCATCGACGATAAAAGCAAAGAAACCTTTCATGTCGGCCGTACCCAAACCGTACAACTTATTTTCGTGTTCGGTCAGGGTGAAAGGGTCACGTGTCCAGCGGCCATCGTCGTAAGGAACGGTATCGGTATGACCCGCCAGCAGCAGCCCGCCAGCACCGGCACCCGTGCTGGCCAACATATTGAATTTATTGCGGGTATTGGGTACAGGTTGGATCTCAACCTTAAAGCCGAGATCGCGGAACCAGCCAGCCAACACGTTGATTAAGGTTTCATTACTTTGATCCAATGCGCTGTCGGTGGCACTGATCGAAGGTATCGCGATTAACGCCCGATAAAGCTCAATAAAAGGAGGTAATTTCATCTTCACTGTTGACAGCCTTTAGTTAGGGTAGTATTCATATTCATGCAGTTTATGTGAATAAAAATACATTAAGCCAGCGCGTAAGGAAACCGGAAAAATTTGCCGGGTTTACCAGACGAATGGTTGAATATTTCGCGGGTGAACGGCGTATAACGCGGTGATCCCTGTTACCTAAGTAGTACGCTGTATCGCAAAGCCATACAGTTAAGTTGAGAAGGTGAACAGACCCCATGTTGAATACGCTGATTGTTGGTGCCACGGGTTATGCCGGAGCTGAGCTCGCGGTTTACCTGAGTCGCCATCCACATATGAACATAACCGGTTTAACGGTTTCAGCGCAAAGTGCAGATGCAGGAAAATTGCTTTCTGATCTTCATCCGCAGTTAAAAGGCATCGTTGATCTGCCCGTTTTAGCCATGAACAATGTTCAGGAAGCCGCGAAAGGTATCGATGTCGTTTTTCTGGCCACGGCCCATGAAGTGAGCCATGACCTGGCTCCGCAGTTTCTGGCAGCCGGCTGCGTCGTATTTGACTTGTCTGGCGCGTTCCGCGTCAATAAACCTGAGTTTTATTCTGAATTTTACGGCTTTGAACACCAGCATCTCGACTGGCTGGACAAGGCGGTGTACGGCTTGGCCGAATGGCAGGCTGACAAAATCAAAGACGCACAGCTGATCGCCGTCCCGGGTTGTTACCCGACGGCCTCGCAGTTGGCGCTTAAACCTTTGCTTGAAAACGACCTGCTCAATGACAGTCAATGGCCGGTGATCAACGCCACCAGCGGCGTCAGCGGAGCAGGGCGTAAAGCCTCTCTCGGCAACAGCTTCTGTGAAGTCAGCCTGCAACCTTACGGTCTGTTCAATCACCGTCATCACCCGGAAATTGTCGAGCACCTTGGTGTGCCGGTAATTTTCACGCCGCATCTGGGTAATTTCCCGCGCGGTATTCTGGCGACCATCACCTGTCGGCTGAAAGCGGGCGTGACGGCGCAAGATGTTGCCGAAGCTTTCCACAACGCCTATCACGATAAACCTCTGGTGCGTCTCTACACCAAAGGCGTTCCGGCGCTGAAGGATGTGGTTGGGTTGCCGTTCTGTGATATCGGCTTTGCGGTCAAGGGTGAACACCTGATTGTGGTGGCGACCGAAGATAACCTGCTCAAAGGTGCATCCGCGCAGGCTGTGCAATGTTTGAATCTGCGATTTGGTTTCCCCGAAACACAATCACTGCTATAAAAACCTTAGATAAAATCAAGTACCTACTTTTAACCGGTTGAGGCGCAAACAGCTATGAATCCGTTAGTTATCAAATTAGGTGGTGTGTTGCTGGACAATGAAGAAGCGCTTGAGCGCCTGTTCATGGCGCTGGTGACTTACCGCCAGCAATATCAGCGCCCATTAGTGATCGTTCATGGCGGTGGCTGCCTGGTCGATGAGCTGATGAAAAAGCTGAATCTGCCTGTGGTGAAAAAGGCCGGTCTGCGCGTCACTCCGGCTGACCAGATTGACATTATTACCGGCGCACTGGCCGGCAGCGCCAACAAAACCCTGCTGGCGTGGGCGATTAAACACAACATTAACGCGGTTGGCCTCTCATTGGCCGACGGCGGATCCGTCAGCGTAACGCAACTGAGCGAAGAGCTGGGTAACGTCGGGAAAGCCGAAACCGGTTCTCCTGCGCTGATTAACACGCTGACCGGCGCGGGCTATTTGCCGATTGTTAGCTCCATCGGTATCACCGCAGAAGGCGAACTGATGAACGTCAACGCCGATCAGGCCGCGACGGCGCTGGCGGCAACGCTGGGCGCAGATTTAATTCTGCTGTCAGATGTCAGCGGTATTCTCGACGGTAAAGGTCAGCGCATTCCTGAGATGTCTGCGCAGAGAGCCGAACAGCTGATTGAGCAGGGCATTATTACCGACGGCATGATTGTGAAAGTACACGCTGCGCTGGACGCCGCGCGCGCTCTCGGCCGTCCGGTGGACATTGCCAGCTGGCGTCACGCCGAGCAGTTACCGGCACTCTTTAATGGCACGGCGATTGGCACCCGTATTCTGGCGTGATCGCCGTACTGAAACCCTATTGACCGACTTATTGAATCAATAAAATTTTTAAAGGAAATCATCATGGCAGCAACCAAAGGCATCAAGAAAATTGTTCTGGCTTACTCCGGCGGTCTGGATACGTCAGCTATCATTCCCTGGCTGAAAGAGAACTACGGAGACTGCGAAGTTGTCGCGTTCGTGGCAGATATCGGGCAGGAACGTGCCGATCTGGAAGGCATTGAGCAAAAAGCACTGCGCACGGGTGCTTCTGAATGCCACGTGGTTGACCTGCGTGAAGAATTCATCAAAGAGTACGTTTATCCGGTGCTGAAATCCGGCGCCCTGTACGAAGGCAGCTATTTGCTGGGTACCTCGATGGCGCGTCCGTTGATCGCCAAAGCACAGGTTGAGCTGGCGCTGAAAGTCGGTGCTGATGCACTGTGCCACGGCGCGACCGGTAAAGGTAATGACCAGGTGCGTTTCGAAACAACTTACACCGCCCTGGCACCCCAGCTGAAAGTGGTTGCTCCATGGCGTGAGTGGGATCTGCGTTCCCGTGAAGCGCTGCTCGATTACCTGAAAGAACGTAATATTCCGACTACCGCTTCGCTGGAAAAAATCTACAGCCGTGACGAAAACGCCTGGCACATCTCCACCGAAGGCGGCGTATTGGAAAGCCCGTGGAATGCCGCCAACAAAGATTGCTGGGCATGGACCGTGGCACCGGAAGATGCACCGGATCAAGCTGAAACCGTCACCGTTAAAGTGGCAAAAGGCGAAGTTGTTGCTGTAAACGGCGTTGAACTCAGCCCGTTCCAGTGCCTCGAAGCGCTGAACGTACTGGGCGTGAAGCACGGTATCGGCCGTATCGATATCGTTGAAAACCGCCTGGTCGGCATCAAGTCCCGTGGTTGCTATGAAACTCCGGGCGGTACCATCATGATGGCGGCACTGCGCGGCGTTGAACAGCTGGTTCTGGACCGTGACAGCTTCAAATGGCGTGAGCAGCTGGGCCATGAAATGTCTTATGTGGTTTACGACGGTCGCTGGTTCGCACCACTGCGTGAATCCATTCAGGCCGCGGCTGATGCACTGGCAGAAGACGTTAATGGTGAAGTCGTTATCAAACTCTACAAAGGCACGGCGACCGCGATTCAGAAACAATCGCCAAACAGCATGTACTCAGAAGAGTTCGCGACCTTCGGTGAAGATGAAGTGTATGATCACAGCCACGCGGGCGGCTTCATCCGTCTGTTCTCGTTGTCGTCACGCATTCGCGCACTGAACGCTAAGAAACAGTAATAAACGCACAGACACATATTTTAAGGGCGCACAGGCTGCGCCCTTTTGCATAAATTAAAGGGGTACAGGTTATGGCACTTTGGGGCGGACGATTCAGCCAGGCAGCCGATCAACGGTTTAAAGAATTAAACGATTCACTGCGTTTTGATTACCGCCTGGCGGAGCAAGATATCGTCGGGTCAGTGGCCTGGTCGAAGGCGCTGGTCACGGTCAACGTGTTGACTGCCGAGGAACAGTTACAACTGGAGGCCGCGCTGAACGTCCTGCTTGAAGAGGTACGCGCTAACCCGCGTGCCATTTTAGCCAGCGATGCCGAAGATATTCACAGCTGGGTCGAAGGCAAACTGATCGACAAAGTGGGAGATCTCGGCAAAAAACTGCACACCGGCCGTAGCCGTAATGACCAGGTTGCCACGGATCTCAAACTCTGGTGTAAAGCCCAGGTGGTTGAACTGAGCGCAGCACTTCATCATTTACAGCAAGCGCTGGTCGCAACGGCCGAAGCCAATCAGGATGCCGTGATGCCGGGCTACACGCATTTACAACGCGCCCAACCGGTGACTTTTGCCCACTGGTGTATGGCTTACGTTGAGATGCTGGCGCGTGATGAAAGCCGTTTGCAGGATACCCTGAAACGCCTTGACGTCAGCCCGTTGGGCAGTGGCGCACTGGCGGGAACCGCCTATCCGATGGACCGCGAACAGCTGGCCGGCTGGTTAGGTTTTGCCTCTGCCACCCGCAACAGTCTCGACAGCGTGTCTGACCGTGACCACGTGATGGAACTGCTCTCCAATGCGGCTATCAGCATGGTTCATTTATCGCGTTTTGCCGAAGACCTGATTTTCTTCAACAGCGGTGAAGCGGCATTTGTCGATTTGTCCGACCGCGTGACCTCCGGTTCTTCCCTGATGCCGCAAAAGAAAAACCCGGATGCGCTTGAACTGATTCGTGGCAAATGTGGTCGCGTGCAGGGCGCGTTGACCGGCATGATGATGACCATGAAAGGCCTGCCGCTGGCGTATAACAAAGACATGCAGGAAGACAAAGAAGGGCTGTTCGACGCGCTGGATACATGGATGGACTGCCTGAACATGGCGGCGCTGGTGCTGGATGGTATTCAGGTGAAACGCCCGCGTGCCAAAGAAGCGGCGCAGCAGGGTTACGCGAACTCTACCGAACTGGCTGACTATCTGGTCGCTAAAGGCGTGCCGTTCCGTGAAGCGCACCATATTGTCGGTGAAGCGGTGGTCGAAGCGATTGCTCAGGGTAAAGCGTTGGAAGCCTTACCGCTGGCCGATTTGCAGAAGTTCAGCAGCGCGATTGGCGATGATGTCTATCCTATCCTCGAACTGCAATCTTGTCTCGATAAGCGTGCGGCGAAAGGAGGAGTGTCACCTGAACAGGTGGCGCTGGCGATCCGTGAAGCCAAATCACGTCTCGGCGAATAACCGTTAAGCCGTTTTGAACCGAAAGGGCTCAGCATGCTGAGCCCTTTTCTTATTCGCTTTATAAACTTATATACCCGTGGTCATTGAAAGTGCTTGATTATCCAGCTGATAAATATCATGCTCAGCGCGATGAAAATAGAGCTGACTGCAAAACAGAAGATTGCCCTTGAAGAGCTACAGCGTCAAAGTCGT